>JAGBOM010000164.1 GCA_017633865.1 Opitutales bacterium | reverse complement strand
TTGGACAATTTCCCGCATATAAGAGTTCCGATAACCCATTTTAACGAGCGCATGGCGCAGGTTCTACTGCACTTCGGCGCCGACGACATCGGCGGCTCGCACTGGCACGAGGAGGTCGCCGTAAGCGCGGGCGCGAGCCCCAGCGACAGAGACCGCCAAAAGCTCGAGGCCGCGATTCGCGGCGCGGGGTTCGAGCCCGTATTCACAAATTCAAACTATGCCCTTTAACGTCGGCGAAATCTCCTTTATAAACTACCTTCCGTTTTGCGCTGGCGGGGGCTACCCCGCGGCGTGCGACGTTGTGCGCGACTATCCCGCAAGGCTCAACAACCTGTGCAGAAAGGGGATGCTCGATGTTTCGCCTATATCGTTTTACGCTTTTAAGGACATTTCAAAAGACTACGAAATCCTCTCGAACTTCACAATCGCCTGCTTCGGGGCGGTCGACTCCGTAAAGCTCTACGCGAATTGCGAAATCGAAGGCTTGAAGTCGGCGCGCATATTTTTTACGGAAAAGTCGGAAAGCTCAATCGCGGCGTTCAGCGCCGTGTGCAAATATAAGCACGGCTTCGACCCGCGCGAAAACGCCTGCTTTAACCCCGCCGAGGCGGACGCCGCCTTCCTGATTGGCGACGACGTTTTCGCGTACAAATCTGCCTACAAAAAAGCTTTCGACATCGGCGCTTTGTGGAGCGAGACTTTCGGCTCGCCCATGGTGTTCTCGGTAATCGCCGCAAAAAAAAGCCTTCCGCGGGGGGTTAAAAACGATTTTATTAGCCACTACGAAAATTCGCTGAAAATATTTTTCGCGGATATTGACAAATTCTCGAAAATCGCCGCCGAAAGATTTTCGGGCGCGGATGGCGGCCTTGCGCCGGAGCGGGCTAAAAGCTATTTTTTGAGGCTTTCGTACCGCTCGGAAATGTCCGCAATCAAAAAAGCGCAGGAGATTTTAAATGGAAAATTCGATTGAAAAATTGCGCGAAAAAATCCTCGCTGGGGGGCGCGTAGAATACGCCGAGGCGCTTGCGCTAAAAGGCGCGTCTATTTTCGGCATGGCGCGCCTGGCGCGGGCGGGAATGGCCGCGATGGGCTACGACGGCCGCGTCGGCTACATCGTTAACCGCATGATAAATTTTTCAAACATCTGCTCGTCCCGCTGCAAGTTTTGCGCCTACCACGCCCGCGCGGGCGTAATAAAGCCCTTTGTTTTAAGCGACGAAGAAATCCTAAAAATAACCGCCGACGCCGAGAAAAACGGGGCGGTCGAGATAATGCTGCAGGGCGGAATGTCGCCCGAATTCACGCTCGAATGGGCGCTTTCGCTTTTAAGAAAAATCCGCGCGGCGCACCCGAAGCTTTTTTTGCACGTGTTTTCGCCGTCTGAAATCGTGGCGTTCGCCCGCGGGGCGAAAATCGAAATTTGCGAGTGCGTAAGGCGCCTGAAAGACGCGGGGGCGGATTCCGTCCCGGGCGCCGCGGACATTTTGGTGGACGAAATCCGCAAAAAGGTCTCGCCGAACAAATCGACGGTGGCGGAGTGGACGGAGGTTATGCGCGCTCTTTCGCAAAACGGAATGCATTCGTCCGCCACAATGACCTTCGGCATGGGCGAAACTTTTGAAAACCGCCTCGAGCACCTTTTTAGGGTGCGCGAAATACAGGACGAGCTCGGGGTGTTCAAAGCCTTTATCGCATGGCCTCTCGCGCCCGAAAACACCGAGATGTCGAGCCTCCCGAGAGTGGGCGCGCCCGAGTTTTTAAAGACGGTCGCCCTTTCAAGAATAATTCTCGACAACATAAAAGTCGTGCAGTCGGGCTGGCTTACAGAGGGCATGAAAATCGCGGAGCTCGCGACCCTTTTCGGCGCGAACGACATGGGCGGAGTGCTTATGGACGAGCTTGTCGTAAAAAGCGCGGGCGTTGAAAACTCGACAACCGCCCCCGGCATGGAGCGCGCGATTTTAAGGGCGGGCAAAAAACCCTTCCGCCGCGGCGGGCTTTACGAGGAGCTTTAGTTATGGATTTCGCGATAACCCCTTGCCCGAACGACACTTTTTCCTACTACCGCCTCATTGAAAAAATCGGCGGCGAGAGCGGTTTCAACTTCGTCTTCCACGATATAGAAACGCTCAATAAATTCGCCTTCGAGGGCAAATACGAAATTACGAAGCTGTCGTTCCCGGCGGCGATCGCAAATTCCGACAAATACGAAATTTTGGACGCGGGCGCCGCGCTCGGAATCGGGACGGGCCCCGTGTTTGTGGCGCGCGGAGAGTGGCGCGGGGGCAGGGCGGCGGTTCCGGGGCTCAACACGACGGCGGCTCTTCTTTTCAAATTTTGGGCGGGCAAAAACGTAGAAATATTCCCCATGCTTTACAGCGAAATTCTCCCCGCCTTCGCCCGCAAAGAGATAGACGCGGGCGTGCTTATCCACGAGGGCAGGTTCGTGTACAAAGACTACGGGCTTAGCCTCGTGCAGGATTTGGGCGAATTTTGGACTAATAAAACCTCGCACCCCGTTCCGCTCGGCTGCATTTGCATACGGCGGGACGTTCTTTCAAAAAAGGATTTCGTGCAGCAAAAAATGCGCGAGTCGATAAAGTACGCCTTCGCGAATTTTGAAAAGACGATTCCGCTTGTAAAATCGCGCGCAAGGCACCTTCAGGACGACGTTTTGCGCCGCCACATCACGGCGTTTGTAAACGAGTACTCCTACGACATTTCAAATATCAAGGCGGATTTAATCGCCAAGCTCGGAGGGTAGATGAACGCCGTAATTTTTGCGACAATTCTCGAGGCGGAGTTCGCGGTCGGCGGCTTCGGATTTTCGGCGGCGGCGGAAAGCCCGTTTAAAATTTTTAAAAACGGCGCGGGCGACGTTTTGGCTATAAGCGGCATAGGCCCCGTCAGGGCGGCGCTGTGCGCCGATTACGTTCTGCGGGAATTTTCGCCGAAAAAAATATTCAACTTCGGCGCTTGCGGAATCCTGAACCAAACGCTTAAGGCGGGCGAGGTTTACGATGTCTCGGAGGTTTTAAGCCTCGATTTCGCGGCGCCGCGCGCGTTTAAAATCGCCGAAAGCGGGGCGAGGCTTCTAACCTCCCCAAACCCCGTGAAAAAAAACTCGCTGCGGGGGGAGCTTTCGAAATTCGCGGACATAGTCGATATGGAGTGCCACGGCATTCTGCTGGCGCTCGACAGCTTAGGCTTCGATTTAAAAAACTTCCGCGCCGCAAAATACGCGAGCGATTTTTCCGAAAACTGCGACATAAAAAGCGGCATATCCCTCGGCATAAAAAAACTTCGCCCCCGTCTTGAAAACGCGCTCAACCTTTCCCAAACGGACAATTTATGCTAAATAAAATCAGGCAAAACAAACTTAAAATCGCGCTGGCCGCCGCCGCGCTTTTCGCGCTCATTTTTCTTTACGGCGTGTTTTTGTGGCACGAGGAAATCTTTTCCCGGATAAAGGATTTTTCAATAGCGCTTCAGGAGTGTGCGGAGGGGCTTAACGATATGCCCCTGGCGGTTTTCCCGATAGCGGTTTTTTTGCTGCCGATATTCGCGCTGCCCGTAACGCCCGTATATTTCCTCGCGGGGGGGCGCGGCGAAAACATATGCCTGATAATCTTCGTTTGCGCGTTGGGGCTTTTCGCGAACATTATTTTTTCGTATTTCATCTCCAAAAAATTTTCCGACTTCTTCCGCGAAAAGCTCGCCCGCCGCGGGATACGCGTCCCGTCCGTGCCGCGCGACGAGCACTACGACATCGTGTTTTTGCTTAGGATGATTCCGGGCAACCCGCTCGCCGTCCAAAACTACTTTCTGGGGGTCGCGGGCGTGGATTTTAAGCCGTATATAATGCTGTCTCTGCCGATACAGTTTGTGCAGCTTGTCGCCTACATATATTTTTCGGACGGCATTTTGCACGGCGACGCCGCGAATTTTATGCTCGGCGTAAGCCTTTTGGGCGTCATAGCCGTAATCGCGAGAATCGTTCAAAAAAGGGTGTCGAAACGCAATGGAATTTCTCAAGAGAAGCGATGAAATTTTAAGCGTGTCGGAATTTTCCGCGCGCTTTAAAAGCCTTGTAAAAATGTCCGTCCCGGAGCTTTGGCTGCGCGGCGAAATCTCCAACGTCAAAACCTATTCGAGCGGGCACGTCTACTTTACGCTCAAAGACGAGGGCGCGGCGATCAGCGCGGTGCTTTTCAAGGGCTACGCAAAGTCGCTAAACATGCGGCTTGCCGACGGCATGAAGATTTTGGCCTACGGCGAGGTTTCGGTTTACGAGGCGAGGGGCTCGTATCAAATAATCCTGAAGGCCGTCCTGCCCGACGGCGGCGGCGACCTCGCCGCGAGGTTCGAGGAGCTCAAGCGCAGGCTGTCCGCCGAGGGGCTTTTCGACAAGTCCCGCAAAAAGGAAATCCCTTGCATGCCGAAAAAAGTCTGCGTTATAACTTCGCCCACGGGCGCGGCCATACGCGACTTTTTAAGCATTCTTGGGCGGCGCGGCTGGCGGGGCGACATTCTGATACTGCCATCGCGCGTTCAGGGCTCGGCGGCCGCGGAGGAAATCGTCTCGCAAATTTCGGCGGCCGAAGAAATCAAGCCCGACCTCCTCGTGATAACGCGCGGGGGCGGCTCGCTTGAAGACCTGTGGTCGTTTAACGAGGAGGTTCTGGCGCGCGCCGTGGCGGCCTGCAAAATCCCGACAATCTCGGCCGTGGGGCACGAAATAGACTTTACCCTGTGCGACTTTTCCGCGGATTTGCGCGCCGAAACGCCGAGCGCCGCCGCCGAATACATTTCGAGCGGGTTTTTGCGCGCGAAAGACGACGTCATAAACGCCTTTTCAAAAATCGAAAGCGAAGTTAAAAGCGGCCTGAAATCCGCCGCCGAGCGTTTGGACGCCTGCGCGAGGCTATTCGCAGCCGCCGAGCCGCGCGACAAAATCGCGAACCTGAAAATTTCGCTCGACAAATTCGAGGGCGCGCTAATCTCCGCCGCGCAAAACGCCATTTCGGCGAAGCGCGAATCGCTGAACCCGCAGGCGTCGCTCTTGGCGGAGGCGAACCCCCATTACAGGCTCGGCATTTTAAAAGCCCGCCTAAACGCCGCGGAGGAGAGCCTCGAGCTTTTGAGCGTCGACTCCGTCTTAAAGCGCGGATTCGCCTATCTCGAATCCGAAAACGGCGCCCTCATACAAAACGCGGGGGCGGTGCCTTTCGACGCCGCCTTGAAGCTGCATTTTAGCGACGGCTCCGTAAACGTAAAGCGCTACTGAAACTGCGCCAAGTCGCTCTCCTTGATGTTTTGGGAGAACACGCTTTCGCCCTTGGAGTTGAAGGACTCGAGCGTGACGATTCTTTCGTTCTCCGCGCCGGTAACCGATATTATGGAAAACGTCCTTTCAAAAACCGCGCTTCCGGGCACCCTGAAGAAGTTCATTTCCGAGGCCTTTTCGGCGGGGCGGTCGGTCGTTGCGCCGGTGGTGATTTCAAAAAGCTCGTGCGCGGAGGGGCGCACCATTCTGGTGATTTCGCCGTAGCTTTTGTTGGCGCTGGCGAAAATTACGCCGCCGATTTTGTTCTTCAGCAAAAAGTCCAAAAGCATTTTGCGCTCGCGCGGGTATTTTGAAAAGTTGCCGCCCGCCTCCGCGGGGTTGATAATCGGGGCGTTTGAAATTATAATCTTGAACTTCGCCCGCGACGTTTTTAGCGAGTGCATAAGCCTGTAAAGCTGCTCCTTGCCGAACATTTCCGGCCTCGACTCATCGAAGTCGAAGTCGTTGCGGCTCGACATCGAGTCGAGCAGGAAAACTTCCGTGTCGGAAATTCTAAACGTGGCGGCGACCGTTTCGGAAGAGTCCGCGGGGGAGTCCGGATTAGCCCAGTTGCGGCGGAACGCCTCCACAATGGCGGCCTTGTTCCAAGCGCGCCTGTCGGAGCCGGGCGCGCCGAAGGAGTTTTCCGACATCACCGCGTAGTTCGCGTTGTCCTTCAAAAGGTTTTTCATGGCGGGGTCGGCCTTTTCGTAGGCGTAGCGCGCCATGATTCCGCTGAAGCTGCCGTAGTCGGCGGGGCGCATTTCGGCGGCGTTGTTCGCCCAGACGACGGCGTCGCAATTTTTCGCGTTTATGGAGTCGTAAATTTCGTAGCCGCCGCCGGGGGTTTTAAAGGGGCGGTCGAACATGGAGTCGTTGCGGTGGACATTGCCCAAAAGCGCGATTTTAACGTTTGTGGGCGGGGTGCGGTCGATGTAGTCGGCGATTGTCTTTACCGTGAAGGGGACTTCCTCGGAGGCGTCCTTGGCGGTAAATTCGTATTTTGTGTCGGGCAAAAGGTTTTTGATTGTGAATTTTACGATGCCGTATTCGTCGGGCTTGCCGCTTGCAACGGGCGTTTTTTCGCCTTTTGCGAAAATGGAAACGCTGCCGGAATTTGAATACACGAGGATTCTCGCCTCGCGGGCGTCGCGGGCTCCCTGCACGACGGTCATTGAAAATAG
>JAGBOM010000163.1 GCA_017633865.1 Opitutales bacterium | reverse complement strand
GATTTTCGGCCCGTAGAACGCGGCCTCGCCCTCCTCCTCCGAGAACGGGACGCCGAGCGTGCGCGCCGCCTTGCGGATAGCGTCCTCGCTCTTTTGCCAGTTTTCGTCGCTGCCGACGTATTTGTCCGACTTCGGGTCGCGGAGCGAAATTCTCACGCGGTAGTCGGCCATGCCGATTGTCGTAAACACCTGCTTTACGAGGTCGAGACAGCCTTGGATTTCGGCGTCGAGCTGTTCGGGCGCGCAAAAGATGTGGGCGTCGTCCTGCGTAAAGCCGCGGACTCTCGTCATGCCGTTAAGCTCGCCCGACTGCTCCCAGCGGTAAACCTGCCCGAATTCCGCAAGGCGGACGGGGAGGTCGCGGTAGGAGTGAGCGTCGCTCTTGTAAATTTGGACGTGGAAGGGGCAGTTCATGGGCTTCAGCAAAAAGCCCGAAACGTCACCGTTTTCGATTTTTTCCTCGAACTGCGAAACGGGCACGTTTTCCGCGGCCAAACGCTGCAAGTCTTCGCGCTCGACTATCGGCACGAACTGCGACTCTTTGTAGTACGGGAAGTGCCCGCTCGTCTTAAAGAGCCCGAGCCTGCCGATATTCGGGGTGAACACCTGCGAATAGTTCTGCTTTCTCAAGAGCTCCAAGATGAAGTCCTGCAAGGCCTGGCGGACAATCGCGCCCTTGGGCTTCCAAAGGACGAGCCCCTGCCCGACTTTGTCGTCGATTATAAAAAGGCCCATTTCCTTGCCGAGCTTGCGGTGGTCGCGCTTTTTGGCCTCCTCGATTTGGTTGAGGTATTTTTCAAGCTCCTCCCTGCTCTCAAAGGCCGTGCCGTAAATGCGCTGGAGCTGCTTGTTTTTCTCGTCGCCGCGGTGGTACGCGCCCGCCACGGAAAGAAGCTTGAAGGCCTTGATGCGCTTTGTGTAGTCGACATGGGGGCCCGCGCAGAGGTCGCAAAACTCGCCGTTTGTGTAGAAGGTTATCTTTTCGCCTTCGGGAATGTCGGCAAGACGGCCGAGCTTGTAGGTTTCCTGGCCCGTTTTGCGGATGAGCTCTTCGGCCTCGGCGCGGCTCAGCTCCTTCATTTCGAAGCGCTGGTTTTCGGAGATGATTTTTTTCATTTCCGCCTCGATTTTAACGAGGTCGTCGGAGGTAAATTTGTGGTCCAAGTCGAAATCGTAGTAAAAGCCGCTTTCGGTCGCGGGGCCGATGTCGAGCTTGGCTTCGGGGAACAGGCGCAATACGGCTTCCGCCAAAACGTGGGAGGCGCTGTGCCTTATTTTATGCAGTTGTTCGTTCATAATTTTTTGAAAGACAAATATCGGACTTTTCGCCGCCTTTGTAAAGCCCCTTTTTACGATTTTAAGCGCGCCGCCAATGTCGAAAATACGGGCAAAAGCCGCTGGAACTGCGACACCTCCTCAAACGGCAGCGAAGAGTCCGCCAAAACCTCCCAGTCGGGGCTTCTTAAAAACGCCTCTTTCGCCCGGTTGAAATACTCGGAGTGGTCGGTGCGGAAGTACAAAACCGCCTCCGGAGCGCAAAAGCCCTTCAGATTTGCGAGAAATTCGTCCTGAATAAGCCTGCGGCGGTGGTGGCGCTTTTTGGGCCACGGATCCGGAAAGAATATGAAGATTTTTTTAAGCTCTATATTTTTCGATTTTAGCGCGTCCAAAAATTCCGAGCACTCCGCCTTGATAAAAAACACGTTGGAGTTCCCCAGGCGCTCGTTCTTGCGCCCGCCGTCGCGCACGCGCGACGAAATCAGGTCTATGCCCACGCACATCTCGCCCTTGAATTTCGCGCCGTACGCGCTAAGGTAGTGCCCCTTGCCGCAGCCTATTTCAAAAGTGATTTTGTTGCCGAATTTTTGCGCGCCCAAAGCGTCGATTTGCCCCGAAAGCCTCTCGACTCTGGCCGCGCGGCGGCGCATGGCCTCCTCAAGCCCCAAGCCGCCCCTGTGCGTTTTGACTTTTGCCTCTTCCATTCTTTTAAGCTAAAAAAATTTTTTTCGCGCGCGGAAAGCGCGCTTGTTTGTCGTTGAAAACTTTGCCGATTTTTTTAAGTATTTAGGCGAATTTTTAAAAAATCGAACTTTTTTGCGCAATATGAAAGATAAAAATTTAATGCTTTTCGGCTTGGACGGCTCGAAAAGCTCCCTGAAGGGGCTGTGGATTTTCTTCGCGATTTATTTCGGGGCGACGCTCTTTGCGGCGGTTCTCACCCCGCCGTTTTATTGGCTCGCGCAGTACATACAAAGCGTCGACCCGAACTTTATGGGCGTCGACATGAACTGGCTTCTGAACAAGGGGACGGAGGCGTTCTTCGACCGGATTAGATACGTCCCGATTGTGCTGGGGCTTCCCCTAATGATGAAAATGTGCGGGCTCTTTTCTTTAAAATACATAGGGCTAAACTTATCGCTAAGCAATTTAAAGAAATTCGCGAAAACGTTTTTTGTCGGCTTTTTAACGGCGGCGGCAATATTTTCGGTCCAGTATTGGAACGCCCAAAAGCCGACGCCCAACGCGCGCCTGCTGCTCTTGCCCGACACATACTCGCTCGAATTTTCGCAAAACGGCTCGCCCCAAAAGTTCGCCGCGGAAGTCCCCGACATCGAGGGCGAAAAACGAAGCGAACTGACCCTTCCTAACGGCGAAAAAATCAAAATCTTCCAAGGGCGCAAAGGCAGGCACGGGCCCGAACGCTGGCTGCGGATAGACGCGCCGGCAAACTGCCCGATAGTGTCCGCTGCGAACTCGAAAGGCGAAAAAATTTCGGTGTCGAACATCAGCAAAAAAAACGGGAGCCAAAGCTTTTTTAAAATGGCTCTGTACTCGGCTCTGGGCGGGATAATCGGCGCGTTTTTGGTGGCGCTTTTGGAGGAGGTCATATTTAGGGCGCTGATTTTCAGGTCGTTTTACACGGCGTTCGGGGCGGCGCTGGCGGTGGCGCTTTCAAGCGCGTTCTTCGCCTACAAGCATTTCGGCGTGCCGAACTCAATCTGGCAAAATATCGACGGCGGGCTGCTGCATGCGGAATGGTACACGGGGTTCGTAATCGCCTACTACGACACCGTGGGGGTCTTTATGACGTTCGACCCCGTAATTTTTGCGGCGCTTACGCTGTTCGGGTGCGTATTGAGTGTGCTGTACGTGCAGACAAAAGTCCTCTGGGGGCCGATAGGCTTCCACACGGGAATAGTCGCGACGTTTATGGTTTATAGGGACATTTTCTTCGTAAACCCGAACCCCGAACAAAAATTCTGGTTCGGGAGCGCGGCGCTTTCGGACAGCGTGCTTGCAGTGGCGATTTTAAGCCTAATACTTATATTCCAACTCATTTTAGGCGGAGGCTTTTGGCGCACGAAGGCTAAGACCTCGACGTGAGATGCTTGCGCATTTGGACTCGCTCGCTTGGTTTTGCCTTCGGCAAAATCCGCGCTGTTCTCGCCCCTTCGGGTAAACGCTTCGCATTTATCCTCCCCAAAAGCTTGCTTCGCAACTTTTGTGGTTGTGTGATGATGCGGCGGGTTAGTCAACCCGCCTTTTCTGTTTTTACCCGCATTAAACTTCGTTTAATCGCTCGATTAGAAAAAAATCTGAATAAAAAATAGCCTAATTAAAAAAAGGAAAAAAGAAAAACACTCGGAGTTCGTTGGTTTTGGGGCAGAGATTTTGAGCGCAGTTCAAGGAGCAAAAAAAAGACGGCGATGGAGTGTATTTTAACATACTCGACATTGCCGTCTTTTTTTTAAGCGACACATTTCCGCGCCAAAAGCTCTCCCCAAAATTAGGCGGGAGGATTTTGCGTTTAGACAAGGAGCGAGAGAAAAAAGGGCTCGAAAATAGAATTTACATT
>JAGBOM010000162.1 GCA_017633865.1 Opitutales bacterium | reverse complement strand
GTCGCGGCGCTCTTTATTTTCGCCGACATTTTGGAGCGCAGGTTCGGGACGAGCGAAATGGGCTCCCTCGGCGGCGTTTACAAAAAAATGCCCGTCTGCGCGGGGCTTTTCGCCGCGGCGGTTTTGGCCAACATAGGCCTGCCGGGGTTCGCGAACTTCTGGGGCGAATTTTCCGTATTCGCGGCTTTGTGGCAATTCAGCCCGATAGTTTGCGCGTTGGCGGTTTCGGGCATAGTGATTTCGGCGGTTTACGGGCTTAGGGCTGTCGCCAACATCTTTATGGGCGGCGAGGGCGAGGCCGTGAGGGGCAGGGAGGCTAAAGACGTCGGAGTTTTGGAGAGGCTGCCGATAGTGCTGCTGCTTGCGGGGCTTGTCGTTTTCGGATTCGCCCCGAAGATTATGACAAATTCTTTAAATTCGTCCTTCGTTGAGGAGGTAGTAGAAAAGTAGGCTTATGGACACACAAGTTTTTGCACCAAAAGTTCCCGATTCCGCGGAATGGCTCGCGTTTCAGCCGGAAATCGCCGCGGTTTTGATAGGCGCGGCCTTTATGGTTTGGGGAGCCTTCGGCTCGTCGAAAAAATGGGCTCCGTATCTGGGGATTTTTTGCTTCGCGCTTTTGACGGCGTTTTCGGCGTGGTTCAACGGGTATTGCCCGCGCGCGTTCGGGCAGGAGTACGACTCCTTTTTGGGCGGAATGTTCGGGTATCCGACGCTTTGCTGGATTTTCCCGCTTTGCGGATTTTTGAGCGCTTCGATGGCTGTAAGATATTTCAGGAAGCTGAAGGAGGCAAACGCGGGCGAATTTTTGGGGATAATGTTTGTAGCGTGCTCGGCGCTGTCTTTAATTGTCCGCGCCGACAACCTTATGGCCACCTTCGCAAGCCTCGAGACGAGCGCGATATGCTTTTACGCTTTGATAGCCTGGGGCAGAAGGTGCGCGGCGAATTTGGAGGGCTCCATAAGGTATCTCATTTTAAGCGGCGTAAGCGGGGCGTTTTTGCTTTTGGGCATAGCGTTCGTTTACGGGGCGTCGTTTGAGTGCGGCGTGGATTTGCTGTACTTTAAAAATTTCGAGTACGGCGATTCCGCTCTGTTTTACATAGGCATGGCGCTTGCGGCGTCGGCTTTGTTTTTCAAGCTCGGGGCGTTCCCGTTCCAGTTTTGGGTTCCCGACGTTTACGCGGCGGCGCCCGCTCCCGTAAGCGCGTTTTTGGCGTCGGCCTCGAAGTGTGCGGCGTTTTTCGCGCTCTTTAAGCTTTTGGGCTACATGGAGTATTCGGAAAAAATCGCGCTTGCGCTGGGCGTCTGCGCGGCGGCGGGCATAGTTATAGGCTCTTTGGGCGGCCTGGGCGAGAAAAACGCCAAAAGAATCGTGGGCTTTTCGGGCATAGTAAACGCGGGGTACATAATGGTGTTTTTGGCGTCGTTTTACTCGATATTTTCGAGGGAGGCGGTCTCGCGCGACGCCGTGGTTTTGATGTTCTTAACAATGTCGCTTTTCGCGATATCGTATGTGCTTTCGGTTTACGGGGTTTTGATGGTTCAGAATTTTTACGCCGGCGCGGACGACTCGCGCGTGGAAATTTCCGACTACAACTCTTTGAAGCTTGAAAGGCCGTCTTCAACCGCGGCTCTCGCAATCGCGCTCGGCTCGCTTGCGGGCGTTCCGCCGACCGCGGGGTTCTTCGCGAAGCTGTTCGTTTTGGTGGCGGCGTACATGGCGGGCATATATTGGCTGATGTTCGTTTTGATAGCGGGCTCTGCCGCGAGCGTGTACTATTACTTTAAGTGGATGCGCGAGGCCTACACCCCCGCTTCCGGCGGCGCGAAGATTAAATTCGAGGCGGAGGGAATGGCGAATGCTCTTCTTATGGCGGTAAGTTTGGCGAGCCTGATGGCGGGCGTTTATTTCTTCTCGAAAATGATTTAGCGGATAAGCGGCAAAGCCTGAATTTTGCGCGCGGATTTTTCCGCGCGTTTTTTTTGCGAATCCCCCGCCGAAAGCGCGGATTTTTAGCGGAAAACAAGCGGCGAACGGGGGCGCGAACCTTCATTTTTTTGTTGAAAGAAGGGCGGCTTGTGGTAAGGTTAGTAAGTTTTTTTATACAGCTGATTTTAGAAAACGAAAATTATGCCAAGACGCGAAGATTTACACACCATACTCATAATCGGTTCGGGCCCGATAATTATAGGGCAAGCCTGCGAGTTCGACTACTCGGGCACACAGGCCTGCAAAGCTTTGAAGGAGGAGGGCTATAGGGTTGTGCTGGTAAACTCCAACCCCGCCACGATTATGACCGACCCCGACTTTGCCGACGTCACCTACATCGAGCCGCTCACCCCGGAAATTCTCGAAAAGATTATCGCCAAAGAGCGCCCCGACGCGCTTTTGCCCACCCTTGGCGGGCAGACGGGGCTGAACCTTTCAATGGAGCTCGCGAATTTGGGCATACTCGACAAGTACGGAGTGGAGCTTATCGGCGCTAAGCGCGAGGCCATAGAGAAGGGCGAAGACCGCCAGAAGTTCCGCGAGTGCATGATGAAAATCGGCCTCGACATCCCCCAAAGCTGCGTCGTGCACGATTTGCCCTCGGCTCTCGAATGGGCGGACAAGTTCGACCAGTACCCGATTATCATAAGGCCGAGCTTTACCCTCGGCGGCACGGGCGGCGGCATAGCCTACAACCGCGAGGAGTTTGAAAAGATGGTGGCTTTCGGCTTAAGCGCGTCCCCCGTGAACGAAGTCTTGATAGAGGAGTGCCTGCTCGGCTGGAAGGAGTTTGAAATGGAGGTTATGCGCGACCACAAAGACCAGTGCGTCGTAATCTGCTCCATCGAGAATTTCGACCCCATGGGCGTTCATACCGGAGACTCCATAACAGTCGCCCCCGCGCTCACCCTCACCGACCGCGAATACCAGCTTATGCGCGACGCCTCCTTCGCCGTCATACGCGAAATCGGCGTCGAAACGGGCGGCTCCAACATTCAGTTTGCGGTTAACCCCGAAAACGGCAGAATGATTGTAATAGAGATGAACCCGAGAGTTTCGCGCTCGTCGGCGCTCGCCTCGAAGGCGACGGGCTTTCCGATCGCGAAAATCGCCGCCAAGCTCGCGGTGGGCTACTCGCTCGACGAGCTGAAAAACGACATCACCCGCGAGACCCCCGCGTCTTTCGAGCCTACGATAGACTACATCGTAACGAAAATCCCGAGGTTCACTTTTGAAAAATTCGTCGGCGCCGACAACACCCTTACAAGCTCCATGAAGAGCGTGGGCGAGGCCATGGCGATTGGCCGCTCGTTTAAGGAGTCGCTCCAAAAGGCTCTGCGCTCGCTTGAAATCGGCGTGCGCGGGCTGGGCGGCGGCGGCAAAATGGGGGGCTCGGAGCTTCCGGACCCCGCGGCGATTAAAAACGGCCTCGTGCGCCCCACGGCGGAGCGCGTTTTCTACATCCGCTACGCGATTATGGCGGGCATGAGCGACGCGGAAATCCACGAGTTTACGAAGGTCGATCCGTGGTTCTTGCGGCAAATCCGCGAAATCGTAGATCTCGAAAAGGAGATTGCGCAGGCGGGGCTTTTGTCGCTCGACAAAGACCTTCTTCTGCGCGCCAAGCAGGCGGGCTTTACCGACCTGCAGTTGGCCGCGATTTTAAACACGAAAATCCGCAACATAAAGCAGCTGCGCGAAAAATACTCGATAAACACCGTTTACAGGCTTGTCGACACCTGCGCGGCGGAGTTCGAGGCCTACACTCCGTACTACTACTCGACCTACGGCGTGGAAAACGAGCTGAAGCCCTCGACAAAGAAGAAGATTATGATTATCGGCGGCGGGCCCAACAGAATAGGCCAGGGCATAGAGTTCGACTACTGCTGCGTGCACGCGTCTTTCGCGCTGCGCGAGGCGGGCTATGAAACGCTGATGATAAACTCGAACCCCGAAACGGTCTCGACCGACTACGACACTTCCGACCGCCTGTTCTTCGAGCCCCTGACGCTCGAGGACGTTTTGGAAGTCTACAAGCAGGAAAAGTGCGACGGGGCGATTGTCCAGTTCGGCGGGCAGACGCCGTTAAACTTGGCGAGCGAGCTTAAGGAAAACGGCGTGAACATCATCGGCACTTCGCCCGAATCGATAGACGCCGCCGAGGACCGCGAAATCTTCAAGAAAATTCTCGACAAAATCGGCCTTAAACAGCCCGTGAACGCCACCGCCACAAGCCCCGAGCAGGCCTACGAGCTCGCGGGGCAGATAGGGTTCCCGATACTGCTTAGGCCGAGCTTCGTTTTGGGCGGCAGGGGAATGTTCATAGTCTACGGCATGGAGGACATGAAGCATGTCATACGCGAGGCTTTCGACGCCGCGCCCGGCAAGCCCGTGCTGCTCGACAAATTCCTTGAGGACGCAATCGAGCTCGACGTCGACGCAATTTCCGACGGCGAGACGACCGTCGTCGGCGCAATGCTCGAGCACATCGAGTACGCGGGCGTGCACTCGGGCGACGCCGCCATGGTTCTGCCCCCGCACACTCTTCAGAAAAACATTTTGGACGAGGTTCGCAGGGCGACCTACGCCTTGGCGCGCGAGCTGAACGTAATAGGCCTTATGAACATACAGTTCGCAATCAAGAAGGGCGAGCTGTACATTTTGGAGGTGAACCCGAGAGCCTCGCGCACGGTTCCGTTCGTCTCTAAGGCGATAGGCGTGCCGCTTGCAAAGCTTGCCGCGCGCGTGATGGCGGGCGAAAAGCTGAAGGATTTGGGCTTTACAAAAGAGGTAATCCCCGAATACAAGGCGGTGAAGGAAAGCGTTTTCCCGTTTGTAAGATTTTTGGGCGCGCCGATAATTTTGACCCCCGAAATGCGCTCGACGGGCGAAGTCATGGGCTTGGACAAAGACCTTGGCATGGCGTTCGCAAAAAGCCAAATAGCGGCGCAGCCGGGGCTTCCCACAAGCGGCAACGTCTTTATTTCCGTAAAGGACCACGACAAGGAGGCGGCGGCGGAAATCGCAAAGAGCTTCTCGGATTTGGGCTTTAAGCTGTTCTCGACGGCGGGCACGGCAAGCTTTTTGCAGTCGCGCGGCATACCCGTAACGAAAACCTACAAGCTGAGCGAGGGCGCGCGCCCCAACGTTGTCGACATGGTTAAAAACGGGCAGATACAGCTTATAATAAACACGCCCTCGGGAATGTCGCCGAGGCTCGACGAAAACAGAATCCGCGAGGAGGCTCTTTTAAGGCGCGTCTGCATAATCACAACAATCATGGGCGCGTACGCGGCCATACAGGGCATCAAGGCTCTCAAGGGCAACGACATCACTGTTGAGTCCCTCCAGTCGCACAACGCCTCGATTAAGCGCGGGGCGCGGTAAAAAAATGTCCAAGCGGGATTTTCAAAAAGCGGTCGAGGCCATTTTAAATGACGACAAGCGGTACGCCGTCGGGGCGTACGTGTTTGTGCGCATGGCTCTCGACTACACCGTAAAAAACATAGACAAAATCCGCGCCGAAAGCGGGGGCGCAAAGCGCGCGGGCTCGCACGTCAGCGCGGCTGAGCTTCTGGAGGGCATAAGGATTTTCGGGCTTGAAACATTCGGGCAGATGATGTCGGTTTTGCTGGAAACTTGGGGCGTAAAAAAATGCTCCGACTTCGGCGAAATCGTCTTCAACCTGATAAAAGTCGGCGAGCTTAGCAAAACCGACGACGACAAAATCGAGGACTTTACCGAGGCGTACGATTTCCGCGAGGCTTTCGTATGCCCGTATTTGCCGAAAAACAAGGGCGTTTTATGAGCGTTTTTAACGGTTTATTGATTGAGGATTTGGTTGTGGAGGTCGCGGGCAAAAAGGTTGTCGACGGCCTTAGCCTGCGCGTTCCCAAAGGGGAGGTCCACGCGGTTATGGGGCCGAACGGCACGGGCAAAAGCAGCCTATCAAAGGCTCTGGCGGGAAGTTCGGAATACAGGATTTTGTCGGGCAGGGCGGAGCTTGACGGCGTTAGCCTTGTGGGCCTCGCCCCCGAGGAAATCTCGAAAGAGGGGCTATTTTTGGCGTTCCAATACCCGGTCGACATTCCGGGGGTAAGCATAGCAAACTTTATCAGGGCGTGCCTAAACGCGCGCCAAAAGGACGGCACTGAAATTTCCGTGCCCGATTTCTACAAGGAGCTTTATTCGAGAATGGCGGAGCTCGGCATGGACAAAAGCTTCAGCTCGCGCCCCGTAAACGTCGGGTTTTCGGGCGGCGAAAAAAAGAGGTGCGACATTCTCCAAATGCTTATGCTGCGCCCGAAAATCGCAATTTTGGACGAGACCGACAGCGGGCTTGACATCGACGCTTTGCGCGTTGTTTCAAACGGCGTAAACGCCGCCAGAAGCCCCGACTTCGGCGCGCTTTTAATCACGCACTACCAGCGCCTTCTCGACCATATCAGGCCGGACAAAGTCCACGTTATGTACGGCGGCAAAATCGTCGAAACGGGCGGGGCGGGGCTTGCCTTGGAGCTTGAAAAAAGCGGCTACGAGCGCTTCAAGACAAATGGATAAGCCTTTCGACATTCCGTCCCCCGACAATTCGGGCAACTTCTCCTACTCGGAAAACTAC
>JAGBOM010000161.1 GCA_017633865.1 Opitutales bacterium | reverse complement strand
CCCCAAACAAGGGCGGAGGCTACGCCCTTGTTTATGCGATTGCTTTTGGCGCGGAAGTTTGTTGCTTCGTCAAAAAAAGCTTGGAATGAATGCAAATTCTATTCCAAGCTTTTTTGTTCCCCGGCCTGCTTCCGCATCCAAAATCGCTCGCCAAAACCGGCGAACTCAGAACGGTCTAAATTTCTTCTTTTTTTTAATTAGACTATTTTTTCTTTGGATAATCTCAAGCGGGCCATTGCGCAAGCAATTCTGCTTTTAGCGCGAATGTGCGTAGCCTTTGCCGAGGGTCAAGGGCTCGCCCTTGCCTTCGTTTTTTAGTTGGGCTTAAAAAAAAGCTTGCAAAAAATCCGAAAATTGGGGAATATTTTTATCGCTTACAAGGGATATTTTGTTTGGGCGCTACTCTGTTGAAATGGCCGTTCGCGGCTTGTTTTTCGGGGCGCGCAAGCAAAAACGGGCAATCCCCAACGCCCGCGTCCCCAAAGGAGCGTCTTATTTATCTACAACAATATTTATAAAGCATAAAGAAGGAAATCATGAAAAACAGACAGAATCGCAAAGCGTTTACGCTTGTTGAATTGCTCATCGTTATCTCTATTATCGCCGTTTTGGCAAGCTTGACGATGCCGACGCTCGGCGCGGCAAGGCGTTATCTAAACAAGACTGTTGCAATAAGCAAGGGCCGCGAAATCGCAAAGTCTTGGGATTCCTACGCAAAGGGCGAAAAAAGCCACTCTATCAAGAGAAACACAATTCACGAGTGGGCGTTGGTCCTTGCCCAGCACTCCGATTTGAACGACCCCAGCTTCTGGATTCTCGACTTCGACCCGATTGTTCAGGACAAACTCGGCGAAGGCGCCACAATGCCTACAACTGTCGGTAAAAAGATGGGCTCAAGATGGCGCATTTCCGAAGACTTTGTCGCGTTCCCGCTTTCTTGGGAAGTCGCGAACGCGGTTCCCTCCACGGCTGAAGGCTCGCACCCCTTGATTTGGAGCCGCGGCCTGCTGCCCACCGGCTCTTGGGACAGCGAAACCGGCGTATTCGGCGATGCAGGCGGCATTTTGGCGAAGGTCGACATGTCCGTTTCCTGGTTCAGCTCTTTGAAGGACGAAGAATACCCGCAGGGCAGGCTCAACCGTTATGACAACCCCACGATGCCGACGGGCGACATCGGCGCGGCCATTCGCGGCGGGGAAAAGAATATACTTAAGAGCCAGCTCCAATAGTTTTAGGCGATTGCTTTTGGCGCATTTCTGCGTTGCTTCAAAAATCCTGCAATAGTCACGTACCTTTATGTACGCTCCTATCGCAGGATTTTTTTGCGCCTTGAAATGCGCTCAAAATCCTCTCGCCTAAAAAGAGAGCATAGAGCGTTTCTTTGAAATCTGTTCAAGACCGCTTATGTATATTAAGATACACCTCGCGTCCTTGAAGGGTTTTCAATACTCGTTATTCATCCAAAATCCTCTCGCCTAAAACAAGGGAGCTCTCAACGGTTTTAGATTTTAGT
>JAGBOM010000160.1 GCA_017633865.1 Opitutales bacterium | reverse complement strand
TGCTGCACGACATCGGCAAAGCCATTGAGGGAGACTCCTCCCACTCCGCCGCCGGCGCGGACTTTTTAAGCGCCTGCGGGGAAAACGAAATCATCGTAAGCGCGGTTCGCCACCACCACGACGAAGCCGCCGCGGGCGTCTACGGGGCTATTGTAAAGGTTGCCGACTCCATTTCGGCGTCGAGGGCGGGGGCGAGAATGGAGCCCGCCGAAAGCTATTTTACGAGGGTCAAAAATCTCGAAAGCATAGCGAAGGGCTTTGACGGGGTGATTTCCGCGTACGCCCTCCAGGCGGGCAGGGAGCTAAGGGTCGTCATCGAGCCGGACGAGGTTGACGACGCCTCCGCCGAAATTCTCGCCCGCCGCATAAAGGAGAGGGTTTGCTCGCAAATCGACACGTCCGTTCCCGTAAAAATCATTCTGATTCGGGAAAAGCGTTTTGTGGAGAAAACCGGAGCGTAGCGGGCGCTCAAATGTCTGCGGGGGGTTCGATGTCGATTATTTGGAATCCGTGGCACGGCTGCCGCAAGCTTAGCGAGGGGTGCGCGCGCTGTTATGTGTATCGGCGCGACTCCATGTTCGGAAAGGACTCCTCCGTTCTGCAAAAAAATTCGTCCTTTTATTATCCTATTGAAAAATTCCCGAACGGGGACTTTAAGGCGGCGGGCTTTCAGGTAGTTTACACTTGCTTTACTTCGGACTTCTTTTTGGAGGAGGCCGCCGATTTGCGGCGGGAGGCCTGGCGGATTATAAAGGCAAGAAGCGATTTGCATTTTTACATCGTAACAAAGCGCATAAGCCTTTTTGAAAAATCGATTCCCGACGACTGGGGCGGCGGCTATAAGAACGTCGAAATTGTCTGCACCTGCGAAAACCAGATAAGAGCCGACGAAAGGCTCAAGATATTTCTCGATTTGCCCATTGCCCGCAGGGGCGTTATTTGCGAGCCGCTTTTGGAAAGTCTGGACATTGAAAAATATTTGGGAAGCGGCGCGATAAGCGAAGTTATTGCGGGGGGCGAAAGCGGCGGCGGCGCGCGGGTTTGCGATTTTAAGTGGATTGAAAATTTGCGCCAGCAATGCGAGAGAACCGAAACCGATTTCTTCTTCAAGCAGACGGGCGCGCTTTTTAAAAAAGGCGAATCGATTTACAAAATTCCGCGGAAGCTCCAGCACGCACAGGCGCGCAAGGCGGGCGTAAATTTGCGCTTCAAAAAGAACGCATTGGATTTATCGCGTCTGGCTCCCGTCGGGCAGATGACATTGTTTTAAGTTTTTTATTTCGAGGGAAAGTGGGGAGAAATTTTTTTTGCGCAAAAACGCGTCCGCCCCGAAAGTAAAATAAAAGAATAAGCCCTCCCGCGCCTTGTATATTATTGCGCAAAAAAAACGCGCCCTTTTTCGGGGCGCGTTTTTTGCTTAGAAAAAGATTACTTCTGCTCTTTGCACTCGGCCTTCTTTTCGCATTCGGCCTTTTTGGCGCACTCGGCGGCCTTTTGGGCTTCAAGCTCGGCGGCTTTCTGGGCTTCAAGCTCGGCCTTCTTTTCGCATTCGGGGCAGCGGAAGTTCTTCTTCTCGCATACCTTTGCGGGTTCGGCCTTGGCGGCTTCCTCCTTAGCGGCGGCTTCGGCCTTGGCGGCTTCTTCCTTAGCCTTTTCTTCCTGCGCCATTTCCTCTTGAACGTTGGGCGCGTAGAAGTCGGTTATGGTCTTGCACATCGAGGAGTATTCGTGCTCGCAGATTTTGCCTTCCTTAAAGAGCTTGTTGGCCTTCGAGATGGCGTCGGCAAAGCCTTCGTAGTTGTTTTCCTTAGTGCTTTCGGGCAGGAAGGAGGGCAAAAGCCTTGCGTCTACGGGATTCGGGTCGAGAGCCTTGTAGAAGCCGGCGTCGTCAAGCGGGCAAACCTTTACAAAGGGAGGATTGTTGGTGGAAGCGAGCGTATAGTTCGCGTCTTTATAGCCGTCAAGCTTGATGACGACTTCGTGCGGCGCGTTTTTGTCAAGATCCGCGCAGAGGGGGGTCTTGCCGCTCAATTCGCCGTCGATATAAACATCGGCGTTCGCGGGGACGGAGTTAACGCAGACGGTGTCGTTAGAGACGGAGCCGCATGCGCCGAGCACCAATGCCAACAATGACAATGCAAAGAATTTTTTCATAGTGTTTTTTTCTTTTTATAGATTTAAGTTGTTAATAGAGTAAATACAATCTCTTCTATTGATGCAAAAAATCTGACAAATTTTATTTTTTTCGTCAAGA
>JAGBOM010000159.1 GCA_017633865.1 Opitutales bacterium | reverse complement strand
GTAAACGCGCTTTACCGCGCCCGCCTGCTTGTAGGTTATGGTGCCCGCCACAATCATGCAGTCGGCCTGCCTCGGCGAAAACCTCATGACCTCCGCGCCGAACCTGCCGATGTCAAACCTCGACCCTCCGACGCCCATAAGTTCGATTGCGCAGCACGCCAACCCCATCGGCTGAGGCCAGACGGAGTTTGCCCTTACCCAGTTGATGACCGCGTCGAGCCTCGAATATATGAAGCCCTGCGTCTCAACACTGTCGATTTGAGCGGATTTAGCCATAAATAGATAAACAAAAAAACTACCACTTGGGGAAAACTTTTCAACAAATTTTGCAAAAAATTATAATCGTTAAGCCGTTTGCGGCGGTTTTTATTAAAATTTTGCGCCCCAAAGGCCGCCGCGCCAAAAAAACGCAAATTTTTCTTGCAAAGCCCGCCCCGCGCACAAAGACTCCCGTAAAATATGGAAAGCCCCAAAAACATAGCCCTTCCCTACTCGAGGTGCGAAGAAATCATGTCGGCGTCCATACACGGCGTAGGCATTGCCTTCGGGGTGGCGGCGGTCGCGCTGCTCGCCACGTTTTCGGCGATGTATCGGGACGCCTGGGCGATTGTGGGCACTTCGATTTTCGGCGCGAGCATAATTTTGCTTTACACGGCCTCAACGCTCTACCACGCGACTTTTAAGGAAAGCGCAAAGCGCGCGCTTAAAAAGTTCGACCACATCTCGATTTACTACCTCATCGCGGGCTCTTACACCCCGTTTTTGTTCGTCAATTTAAGCGGCGCCACAAGGTGGACGATTTTCGGCATAATCTGGTTTTTGGCGTTTTTGGGGACTGCGCTAAAACTCTGCCTAAAAAATTCAAGCGGCACAAAAATTTGGTCGATAGCCCTGTATTTGGGCATGGGCTGGCTTATAATTTTCGCCCTGGGCAAGCTCGTTTCGGCAATGCCCGCAGTAGGCCTTGTGTTTTTGGCGCTCGGCGGGCTTTCGTACACCGGGGGGATATTTTTCTACGTCCAAAAGAAAAAGCCCTACACCCACGCGATTTGGCACGCCTTCGTGCTGGCGGGCACAATTTTCCACTTCTTCGCGGTGCTCTACTCATGCGCTTTGTAAACGGATTTTAGCCATGGCGCCTATCTTGAAAAAAGACGCCCGCTCGTTCGGAGGGGCAAAACCCGCCCCGCAATGCGGATACTCAAAAAAGGAGGAGCGCCTGAATTTTTTGACCCACTTCTGGGCGGCGCTTGTCTTTGCGCCCATAGCGGCGTTTTTGACGCTCAAAGCCCTAAACGGCTTCGGATTCGGATTCAAAACGCTGTCGGTTGCGGCGTTCGCGTTTTTTACGGACTTCGCGTTCGCGGCGTCCGCCCTCTACCACGGCTCGAAAGGCGGGCTCAAGCCGAAATTCAAGCTGCTCGACCATATCTCGATATTTTTCATGACCTTCGGCCTAATCTTCGCGGCGGCGGAGCTTTCCGAAATGCCCCGGGCCCCCGCGCTGGCCTTGTCGGCGGCTGCATTAGCCGCCGCGGTTTTCGGGGCGTTTTTAAAAATAAAAACGGGGGCGAACGGAATGAAAAGGTGGTCGATTCTGTTTTATTCGATTATGCCCTGCGCGATTTTTATCCCGATGTTTTACATGCGCGCGCTTTCGGTTGCGCTGTTTTTGGCGGCGGGGGCTTCGGACTTGACCGGGCTTAATTTTTACATGAAAAAAGAGCGCGAATTTACCCACGTTTTCTGGCACGTATTTTCGTTTATCACGGCTCTTTTGGACTCGGCCGCGATTTATTTTCTGATTTAGCCCATCGCAAATTTTTTGCCGCAAAACCCACGCGGGCGTTTTTAAGCCCGATAAAATTATTGAGCTTTTTGCTTGTTAAAGCGCCGAATAAATGCATAAATGTCCGCTATGTTTTTTTATCGCGCAAGCATATTGATTCTCGCAGCGGCATTGCCTTTGCAAGCCGCGCTGGCGGAGCAGTTTAACGCCTGCGAGCGCGCCGCGATAGAAAGCCTTGTCGAGAAAAACATAATCACGAAAGACCGCGCGGCGGAGCTTGTAAAAGACTATGTAAGAGTCGAGGCGAAAGCGCCCGACACCCGCAAAATCAAAATCTCGGGGCTTGCGCAAATACAGTACGACTGGATTTACGCCAACACCGGCGAATACGACGGCGTTTCAAGCGGGTTTAACCTGCGCAAGCTGTTTTTCGGCGCGACAAGCGACATTTCAGACTCTTTCCACGCCACCGCCATTTTGGACTTCCGCCGCACAAAAACAAACGGCTCCGACTACATTATGGACGCCTTCCTGACAAAGGACGTCGACGGCGACTATCTAAACGGCAAATTCCACTTGGGCATAAAAAAGGTCGCCTTCTGCTACGAGGAAACCATACCAACCGCGAACCTATCCTCGGTTGAAACCTCTTTGGCTACGGCCTACTTTACGGGCTCACAGCGCAACGAAAGCCGCCTGGGCTTCGGCCAAAGGTACCTTGGGGCGTTCTGGAACGGCTCGGTGCGGCAGGCTAAGGGGCTCAAATACACCCTCGCCATTACAAACAGCATAAACAACGCAATCTACCCCGAAGCCCACCTTTCGGGAAAAGAGTCAAACCCCGCCGCTAAGGCCGATTTCAACTACTGGCTCGCCGTCGATTACAGCGCGAAAATCGAGGAGGACCATTCCTTGAAGTTCGGCGTGAAAAGCGGCTACGGCCCGAGCGCGAACATTGTATCCAACGACAAATACGGGGCGATAGCCGCGGTAAACCCGTTCTTCGAATACAAATACAAAAAGCAGTTCGTCTTTTGGTGCGAATACCTTTTCGCGAACGTCCAGTACGGCAAGGCAAACGGCACGCAAAGCGCCTGCCCGCAGTCTTACAACGTCTCGGCCGAATACTTTTTCGAGGCGCCGCTCGCCCCGGGCAAGTTCGGGCTTTACGCGCGGTTTTGCCAGCTGTTTACGGACGGCAGGGGCGTCGCCCCGACAGACATGATTCAATTTTGCAAAAACGTGGCCTCCGCCGAATCAAACAGCGTCATATACGAGCGAGGCTGGAGCTACTACATCGGCCTAAATTGGTACATTATGGGCGACACGCTCAAAATCCAAGCCGGCTACGAGCACGCCAAATTCGAGCAGGCGCACAACAATTTAAACCTTGGCGACGAATCTATAGATATTTTAAGGGCGCAGGTTCAGGTGCTATTTTAAAAGAATCTGCGATGTCCTCGGGGATTCGTCCCCGGAGATTTCAGTAGAGTTCCAGCCCCCGCCCAAAGACTTGTAAAGGTTTATCGCGCTTTCCATCAGGCTAAACCTTGCCCTAACGAGGCTTTGCTGGGCTATAAGCATTGTC
>JAGBOM010000158.1 GCA_017633865.1 Opitutales bacterium | reverse complement strand
GCCGTCCCTGTCGAGGGCGGTCATGACGGCCTGGCGGTACACTTTGATTTTAAACCATTTCAGCTTGTGCGGGGCGACGTGCGGCCTGCCCGATTTGTCCGCGCCGCCGTTTTGGTTGAACCACATAAAAGATATGGACGAGGCTGGGCCGCGCTCGTAGATTTTAAAGTCGTAGGTTTTTGCGCGGCGCTTTACCCAGGGGTAGTCGCCCGCGTCGAGGCCTATGCTGTCGCACTGCCCGGTAGCGAAAAGTATGGTGGCGGTTGAGGGGTCTGCCACGAATTTGAACACCAAAAAATCTATGTAAGGCAGGCGCTTGCCGCTCTTGTCAGCCTTCCAGTAGTGCGGATTTGCCGAAAGCACGAGCCTTTCGCCGGGGCGGTACGAAAACAGCTTGAAGGGGCCCAGCGACACGATTTCCTCCGGCGAATTTATCGCCGTCTGCGTGCTCCAAGACTGCTGGAAGGAGCCGTCTAAAAAAGCCTTGAAAAGCTTGTGCTTTGGCAGAATCGAGACAAACCCAATGTCCGTCAAAAAGGGCGCGTAAACCGTTTTTGTGGAGAACTCAACCTTGTATTTGCCGAGCTTTCTATACTTTACGGGCTCGCCGCCTATGGTGTACTGCCCCGCGTACCTCGAGGGGTAGCGCAAAAGCGGGCGGCGGGTTTCGGAATCCAAAACGGGATTGCCGTTTTTGTCGAGAAGCGGGGCGAAGATGCAGTCGAAAGTAAAAATAACGTCGTCGGCCGTGAAGTCCGCGCCGTCGCTAAACTTTACGCCCTCGCGCAGGTTGAAGACGTAGGTTTTGCCGTCTGGCGAGACCTCCCAGCTTTTGGCGAGCATAGGTATGGCCTTTTGCGTGAAGGGGTCTGTCGAGACAAGCGACGCGCCCATCATGCCCGTGATAATTCCCGTGTCGCTTTCGGTATTTATTAAATCGTTAAAAGTCATGGGCTCGCGCGAGCCCGCAAGCACGAAAACGCCTCCGTAGCTCCCGACGGCGCAGTCGGAAATTTCCGCGTCTTTTGGCAGGGGAAATTCGCCCCTTTCAATTTTCGGCGTTTTGGAGCACGCGCAAAGAAACGCGATTAGAAGCAAAAAAAACAGGCGGGCTAAAAGCTGCATTTCTATTCCGATTTCGGCGTTTCGGCTTCGGAAGAAGCGCTTTCTTTTGAATCTTCGGAATTATCCGCCGCGGGATTTTCATTTTGGGAGGCGGCGTTTGCGCCTTCCGCATTGGCTGCGGAATTTTCATTTGCGACCGCTGCGTTGCCCTCGCCCGCGGAATTTTCGGCGGCGGGTTTTTTAAGAAAATCCCCGCTTTTTACGGGGTTGCGCTTTGCGATGCGCGCGTCTATTTCCTTTAGCGAAAGCGCGGCGGCGGAGTCGTCGTCGTAAGATTCAAAATCGTCCGCGCAATTCTTGTAGGCCTCGTCCGCCTCGCGGGCGGCGGCCTCCTCGTCGAAATCGGGGTTGCCGCCGCGGTCTTCGGCCTTGAAGTCGGTTTCGGAGTAGCGTTTTTCGAGCTCGTCCTCGCCTGCGTAGGAGTCGTCATCGCCGCCGCTTTCGATGTTTTTTAGCCTGCGCTCCTCTACGGACTTGCGGTAGGATTCGTACATTCTGCGCCCCTCCTCCTCGAATTCCGCCTCCTCCTTTTTGCGGCGCTCAAGCTTGCCCTTCAGCGTTCTTACGCCGAGGAAAATCGAAAGCTCGTAAAGCGCGTAAAGGGGAACGGCGAGCAAAAACATTGTTATGGGGTCCGACGGCGTAAGCACCGCCGAGGCCACCAAAATTACGACAAACGAGAACCTTCTATTTTTGTAAAGAAATTCGGGGCTTAAAACCTCCAGATAAACGAGCGCGTAAATTATTATCGGCAGCTGGAAGCTCAGCCCGCAGGCAAGCGGCATCCAGACGATGTACGAGTAGTACTTCTCCAAGTCGTAGAGGATTTCCCAGCCGAATTTTTCGCAAAGCTCGAAGCTGAATTTGAAAAATATCGGCATCATCCAGAAAAACGACATCGCCGCCCCCGCGACAAAAAACGCCGCGCAGCAGAAAATTACGGGCAGCAAAACTTTGCGCTCCTTGCGGGTGAATGCTGGCGCGATAAATTTGCCGATAAAATACAGCACGAAAGGCAGCGCTATAAAAAGCCCCCCGAAAAACGCGATTTCTATCATCACGAAAAACGGGGCGAGCGCCGAGCTTACCCTCGGGTCGGGCACGTCCTTCCCGAAATTCCGCTCCGCCTTTTCAAACGGGTACATCAAAACGTCGTTGAAGGGCGCGATGAATATGCCGACGACGACGCAGGCGACTGCGACTGCGACGAGGCTTTTTAGAATCGTCCACCGCAATTCCTCCAAATGGTCCAAAAACGGCATGTCGCCGCTTTCGTTTTTCGCGTTTTTTTTGCCGGGCATTTTTTGTTTTGGCTTTTAAGCGTTTGTTTGTTCGGGATTTAAGCGCCGGGGATTAGGGCGCGCGCTAATGCGCCCTAACCTGGTACTTTTTGGAAAGCTCCTCGCAAACCGCGTCGAAAACCTTGCCTACCTCCTCCGCCTTCAGGGTTCTGTCGGCGGCGCGGAAGGTTAGCGAGAACGCGAGGCTCTTGGAGTTTTCCGGCAGCCCCTTGCCCGCGTAAACGTCGAAAACGTCGACGCTTTCAAGCTCGAAGGCCGACTTCAGCTTGCCCTTTGCAATCTTTGAAATTTCGTTTGCGATGTCGCCGGCGAAAGCCTCCCGCGGGACGACCAAAGCAACGTCCTTTACGCTTGTCGGGAACTGGCTAAAGGGCTTGAACTTTTCCGCGCCCTTCTTCCTGCCCGCGACTTCGGGCTTGAACACAATCTCGCCCGCGTAAACGATTTTTTCGATTCCGAAATCCTTAAGCGCGCCGAGATTTACCGCGCCGAAGCTGACTTCAAAGCCCTCGCGCCCCACAATGCCGCATTTCGCGCAGTAGCCGCCTTCAAACATCGGGCTTTCGAAGGGCTTGAACTGCAGCCTTTTGGCGTCCACGCCCAAGATTTTGAGCATGTCGCAGGCGTATTTTTTTGCGGTGTAAAAATTCGGGGGTTCGCAAGGCTTCCACTCGCGCCCGCCGCAATCGACAGGCAAAACAAACGCGCTTGCGGCAAGCTCTATTAAGGCGTCGCCCTCGGTTCTAAAAATCCTGCCCGACTCAAACAGCCCCTTGAACGAATTGCCCGCCGAAAGGTTGAGCCTCGCCGCGCCCAAAAGCCCCAAAAGAAGCGTAGGGCGCAGAGAGTCTTGGTCGCTCGTAAGCGGGTTATCCAAACGCAAAGAGGGTGCAAAATCAAAATACTTTGCCAAGAGCTTGCCGTCCGAAAGCGTGTAGTGCTGGCACTCGTTCAGCCCGCACGAGCTCAGGAAATCCGCAACGCCGCCATTGTAGCGGAACACGGGGTCGTCCTCGCGCATAAGGCCGTTTGTTTTCAGCGGAACTTCGGGGATTGACTCGCTGCCCATAATCCGCACAAGCTCCTCGACAAGGTCTATCGGCCTGTCAACGTCGCTTCTAAAAGAGCCGACTTTTACAATGTAAACTCCCGCGGATTTTTCGGAAACTTCAAAGCCGAGGCTTTCGAACGATTTTTTAATAGCATCTTCCGAAACGTCGTAGCCGAGGCGCTCAACTATGTAGCTTTTCGAAATTTCGATTTGCCTGTCGCCCCTCGGAGCCGCGCCCGCGACGATTGTGGCGCCCTCGACAGAGCCCCCCGCGGTTTCCAAAATAATGTCGACAGCCCTTCTTGCGCCGTCAAAAACGCCCTTGGGGTCGACGTCGCGCGCGTAGCGGTACGAAGCGTCGGTAGCGATATTAAGCTTGCGCGAGGTAGAGCGTATGTTGCCGGGAGTAAAGTATGCGGATTCCAAAACGACGTCGACAGTGTCGGCGCGAACCTCGGAATTTTCGCCGCCCATAACGCCCGCGATTGCAACCGCGCCCTCGGCGTCGCAAATGAGGGTGTTAGACGGGTTAAGCTGGTGCTCTTTGCCGTCGAGCGTCTTGATTTTTTCGCCGTCTTTAGCGGAGCGCACAATTATTTTTTTGCCGCGGATAGTCTCGGCGGAAAACGCGTGCAGCGGCTGGCCGTACTCCATTAAAACGTAGTTTGTGGCGTCCACAACGTTGTTTATCGGGCGAAGGCCGACAGCCTCCAAGTCGCGCTTAAGCCATTCAGGGCTTTCGCCGACTTTTACGCCGCGTATGCAGGTTGCGGTGTAAAGCGGGCAGTTGGGCGTTTCCAAAACAACCGAATCCAAAAGAGCGCTTTCGGACTTTTCCGAATACTTCGCGGGGCTTTTAAGCTCGGGGAGCTTCAGAGCCCTGCCGAATTTCGCGGCGAGCTCGCGGGCGATGCCTATGTGGCTTGCGCAGTCGCCGCGGTTGGCTGTAAGCTCGATTTCAAAAACCGTGTCGGTGTCGGTAAAGACGTCGTTTATGGGCGTGCCGATTTCGGGGCGCGAAGCCAAAATTAAAAGCCCGCTGTGGTCGGAGCCAAGCCCAAGCTCGCGGGCGGAGCACATCATGCCGAAGCTCTCAACGCCCCTAAGCTTTGACTGCTTTATCTTAAAGGTCTTGCCGTCCTCCATGGGCAGCTCCGCGCCCTCGAGCGCGACAGGCACGCGGTCGCCGACCTTGTAGTTGCTCGCCCCGCAGACAATCTGCAGCGGCTCCTTGTCAAGGGCAACCTTTACCTTGCAGACGCCCAAGTGGTCGCTGTCGGGATGCGGCACCCTTTCCAAAATCTCGCCCACAACTACATTTTTAAGCGGCTTGAGCCCCTTGCTTTCAACGCTCTCAACCTCCAAACCGAGCATCGGAAGCGCGGCGGCAATTTCCTCCTCGGAAATTCCGCTTAAATCAACGTATTTGTTCAACCATTTCAAACTGGCTTTCATTGCAAAATCTCCTTATGAAAATTGACGAAGAAAACGGACGTCGTTGGCGTAAAAATGGCGGATGTCGTCTATGGAATGGGTTAGCATCGCAACCCTTTCCACGCCGAGGCCAAACGCGTAGCCGCTGTAAACTTCGGGGTCGATTCCGACATTTTTTAGGACGTTCGGGTCGACCATGCCGCAGCCCATATTTTCTATCCACTTGTT
>JAGBOM010000001.1 GCA_017633865.1 Opitutales bacterium | reverse complement strand
TCGATTTCTCCCTTCGAGAACGAGCAAACCTCCCGCGACGAACCAGGGCACGCCGCCTTCGCGCTCGGCGAATATTACAGGGCGACGGGCGACGTCTCGCTTCAGGGCTTCGACATTGTCGACTTGTCGGCGAGGGCGATTTCCGCGCAGGCCAATTCCAGCGGCGACGCAGAAAACGGCATAGGCTATTCCGCCTTGGGCCTGCTGTCTTTCGGCCCCGCCAAAGACCGCAACCCCGTTTGGGAAAAGCTCTCCGAGGAAACCCGCAAAACTTTGGACCGCCAGCTTTTGGCTCGCACCGACTACGAAGACCACTTCCAGATTTTCAACATCGCAAAATCCGTGGCGCGCTTTAGCATGGGGCTAAGCAAGAAGGACGAAACCGGAAAGCTCATCGATAAATTTTTGGAGCGCATCTCGTCGGCGTCCTCCGCGAACTATTTTGACGACCGCCTTTCGGGCAGAATGTCGGGCGTGTTCGACATCACTGGGGTGTCGTCTTTCGTGTTCATACGCCAGGCCTTGCAGCTCCACGCCAACATGCACCTTCGCGACCGCAAAATTCCGAGCCTGCGCACCTACGCCGAAAAATATTTGAAAATCCTCCCCGACATCGTCCGCTCCGACGGCCTCGGCTGGAGCTTCGGCGGCGGCCTGGGCGTTTACTCGCAGGTTTACTGCATCTCGATGATTTTGCAGGCCATGCGCGACAACTGGATTGCCGAGGACAAAATCCCCGACTATATGGACTTGCTGCGCAGGCTCTTCCAGTTCTTCTTTATGACCTACCTCAACCAGGAGGACGGCGCCATAATCGCAAACGACGCCGAGCGCTCGGCGGGCGGCAATTCCACCAGAATGGTGAATTTCGACGCGGCGCGCTACCTTTGCCAGTGGTCGAGGCTCGCAAAGTGCATTGCCCGCCCCCTGCAGGTTCAGCAAAAGCCCGACAAAACCTTCGGCAAATACATCGTTTTCGATTCGGGCGCGAAGAAGGAGCAGGGGCTGTTCGTCTACCGCAACGCAAAAACCGGAATGCACCTAAATCTGCCGCTTATCGCGCCCAAGGGCAACTCGGCGGCGTCGCTGGCGTTCCCGCACATGCCGGGCATTTTCGACTGGCCTGCCGACGTCTATTTGCCCGCGCTTACGCCCGAGCTCAAGTTTGGCGACAACCTAATCGTGCCCTCCTTCTACGGCAAAAAGTGCACCACGGGCATAGGCCTTCGCAACTCCTACTTCTTCCGCTACGAGCAGCCCGACTTTATAAACAGCAATGGCGAAATCGTTCCGTCGCTCGGCTCGTGCAAGGTTAATTGGACTTTCGCCGAGGATAAAATCACGGCCGACTACGTGTTCTCGGTAAAGCAGAACGTTAAGATGGACTCTATGCGCTTTGTTGTGGCGATCGCCGCCCCGCACAGCGAATACCACGTTCCCACAACGTTCGCAATCGGCGAAAACGGCCTCGGCATAGCTGTCGAAAAGGACGACTTCCAGGCCGAGTGGCTCGACACGCAGGTGGTGTCGGACGACCCCGCGTACAGAACCTTCTGGGGCAAAATCCACTACCTGCAGATTCTCGAGCGCGCGCACCCCTTGCAAATGCGCCCGGGAGTGCAGTACCGCCTGACGGTGTCGTTCGCGCCGGACATTTCCTTCGCGGAAATGTAGGGGATTGCAAATGGGCAAAATCTTTTTTAAAGCTTCGGGATTTTTCCCGAAGCTTTTTTTTGCGCCGTTAAAAACGTAGGACTGCGCCGAAAAATTCAAACCGCCCCAAAAATCCCGTTTTATAGCGCCTTGTCTTGACAAAATTTTTTAATGTGGCAAAAAAGTAAGTTTACAAAATTAAAAATCGGGGGCGCGAAAACGCGTTTTCGATTTGGGAGGCTTTTCTTTCATCTGTTTTTTTCGATAAAAGCCTTCTTAACACAAATAAAACAGAGCGATGAAACATCAAGAAACCATATCTCCGAAAGCGTTTTACGACGCCGCTTTCCCCGCGGGCAAAGAATACGCCTCGAAGCTTCCCGACATGCAGAACGCGGACTCCAAGGCAATCAAGGGCGCGAACGTCCCGATTATCCAGGTCGGCATGGACAATTTCAAGCTGCCGCTTAAATTCCTGTCGAAAAATTGCGAGGTGAGGGAGCTTCAGGCCTCCGTCACGGGGACGGTTTCTTTGGCGGCGAATTCTAAGGGCATAAATATGTCGAGAATTATGCGCACGTTCTACGCCTTTCAGGACAGGATTTTTACGATAGATTTGCTCGAGGAGATTTTGCGCGCGATGAAGTCCGAAGTCGGAACCTCCCGCGCCTTCATAAAAATTTCTTTCTCGTATCCGATAAAGCAGAAAAGCCTGAGGAGCGGCCTTGAGGGCTGGCAGTATTACAACTGCTCCTACGAGGCCAAGCTCGACGACCTCGACAGGCTCCGCAAAATCGTGGGCTTCGAGTTCGTCTACTCCTCCGCCTGCCCGTGCTCGGCGGAGCTCGGCGAGCACGCGCGCAAAACCCGCAACATCTTCTGCATTCCGCACTCGCAGCGCAGCAAGGTGAGGGTTTCGGCGGAAATTTCAAAAGGCGCGTCAATCTTTATAGAGGACATGCACGCCCACTGCCTTAACGCCCTTAAAACCGAGACGCAGGCCATGGTGAAGCGCGAGGACGAGCAGGCGTTCGCGGAGCTCAACGGCGCGTACGTAAAATTTGTGGAGGACGCCGCAAGGCTCGTATTCGAGCAGATCGACGCCGACCCGCGCATATCCGACTTCGAGGCCGTTTGCGTGCACTTTGAAAGCCTCCATTCCCACGACGCCGTAAGCGCGATTTGCAAGGGCAAGCCCGGCGGCTTTACCGCGGACTTTTCGGACTTTCACGGCCTCTTGTGCTGAAGGAATTTCAAAATTTAAAAAACTATGTTGAAGGCAGGTATCGTAGGTTTGCCGAACGTCGGCAAGAGCACTTTGTTTAACGCGCTTACTCGCTCCAGAAAAGCCGAGGCCGCGAACTATCCGTTCTGCACGATAGAGCCGAACGTGGGCGTTGTGGAAGTGCCCGACGACAGGCTTGCCCCCCTCGCGAAAATCGCGAAAACCAACGTTATAATACCCGCCGCCGTCGAGTTTGTGGACATCGCCGGCCTTGTCGAGGGCGCGAGCCGCGGCGAGGGCCTGGGCAACAAATTCCTCGCCAACATCAGGGAGGTTGACGCAATCGTGCAGGTCGTGCGCTGCTTTGACGACGACGACATTTTGCACTCCATGGGCTCGGTCGATCCTGTGAGGGACATTCAGGTAATCTCCACAGAGCTGATTCTGGCGGACCTTCAAAGCTGCGAAAAGCAGCTCGAGGCGAACCGCAAAAAGGCCAAGGGCAAGGACGACAAGGAGGCCGTAAAAAACGTCGAAATTCTCGAAAGGCTCGTGGCGCACCTGAACGAGGGCAAGCCCGCGCACGTCCTCGATTTTTCAGAGGAGGACGCCGAAAGGGTGAGGCAGTTCTTCCTGCTAACATCTAAGCCCACAATCTACGCATGCAATGTGGCCGAGGGCGACTTGGCAAATCCGCTCGCGAACAAATACTATTCAAAAGTCGCGGAATTCGCGAAGGCCGAGCACAACTGCGAAACCTGCGCAATCTGCGCGAAAATCGAGGAGGAGCTTTCGGAGCTTTCCAAAGAGGAGGGCGCGGAGTACTTGAAGGAGCTTGGCGCCGAGGATAGCGGCGTTTCCGAGCTCATACGCAGAACCTACGGCCTTTTGGGGCTCGCAAGCTACTTTACCGCGGGCGAAAAGGAGGTTCGCGCCTGGACTTTCAAAAAGGGCATGACAGCCCCGCAGTGCGCGGGCGTAATCCATACCGACTTCGAGAAGGGCTTTATCAAGGCGGAGGTTGTCTCGTACGAAGATTTGCTCGCGGCCGGCAGCGTAGCGGGCGCGAGGGACGCCGGCAAATACAGGCTTGAGGGGCGCGACTACCTCTTTAAAGACGGCGACGTCGCGCTTTTCAGGTTCAATGTTTGATGAAATTTATCGGGCGCATAGTTGAAATTTTTTCGGGGGCAAAGCTCGCGTGCGCCCTGATTATATATTCCGTTTTTTTCATATTTCTCGCGACTTTGGAGAGCCGCTCATTGGGAATCGCGGCGGTGCAGGGCAGATATTTCGAGTCGTGGTTTTGCGCGTTTAACGTCTTGCCGATTTGGGCCTTGGGCGGCAAAAGCGTGGGAGCTATTGCCGCCCTAAACCTCTTCTTTTGCATAACAAAACGCCTCAAAAAAAACAGGAAATCGGCGGCGTTTTTGCTGGCGCACGCGGGGCTTGCGGCTCTTGTAATTTCGGGATTTTTGCAGGGCTTTAGCCGCGTCGAGGGCGCGATGGCGCTGAGGGAGGGCGAGCCGTCGAACATGGTTTTATGCGGCGCAGGCGAAAACTTTGGGGGCAAAAAAATCGCGCTTCCGTTTTCGGTGGAGCTTGTAAAGTTCGAGCGCAAAACGTGGCTAAATACGGAAATACCGAGCGAATTTTCAAGCCGCGTAAGGTTTATATCGGGGGAGTCGCGGGAGGAAAAAGTTCTGGGCATGAACGACCCCGCAAGCTTCCGCGGCTGGACGTTTTACCAGATGAGCTACGCCGAGGGCGGCAGGGTGAGCGTTTTGCAGGCCGTGAAAAATCCGTATTCATGGCTGCCCGAAATTTCGGTTGCGGCGGCGTTTTTTGGCATGGTTTTAATGTACGCGTTCAGGCTTAAAACGGGAGGGGCGAAGTGAGAAAAATATTTTTTGCGCTCTGCGTTTTTGCGGCTGTTTTCATATCGCTTTTCGGATATTTCTTCGGCAAGCGCGGGGCGGTTTTGGGATCTGAAAACGAGGGCAAGCTCGCCCTTTTAAGCGTCCAAAAAGGGGGCAGAATTATGCCGCTTTCAAGCGCGGCAAACGACGCCCTCCGCGCGGTTTACGGCAAAAGCTCCTTTAAGCTAAACGGCGGCCACGCCCCCGCCGCCGAAATAATGGCGATTGCAAACGCAAGCCCCCAAAAGGCCGCGGAGCTTGAAATCTTCAAGACGGACAACCGCGAGCTTGCCCGCCTTTCGGGCTCTAAAACGAGGTATTTTTCGTATCGGGATTTTGAAAAAATTTTCGGGCAGGCATACGAGGCCGCGGTGTCGGGCGACGGCTCCGAGTACGCCTCGGCGTGCGCGCAGGCGATTTCAAACATCGCCCTTTTCGAGGATTTTTCCGTGTCGCTGGGCTTTTCGTTTAATGGTTTAAGCCCGTCAAAAACCTTTGAAAGGTGGCTCGAGCTTTCGGCGCGGGCGAAGCGCGAAATAGAGGCCTCGCGCGCGGAAAACCGCGGGCCCGACATGGAGATTTTAAGGCCGATGTCCGAAATGCTGCGGAATTTAAGCGAAAGCCGCGAAAGGTTTGAAAGCCGCAAGTCCTCAAATATCCACGCCGTAAAAAACGGCGAAGGCTACGCCTCGCCGCTTTCAATGCTTTACTTGCGAAACGAGGCGACGCCCGAGGGCGACGCTTATTTAAAAGACTTTTCCTTGTTTCTTGAAAAATTCGCCGCCGGCGACACCGGGGGCGCTGGAAAAACCCTCGACAGCCTCCTAAAAAGGAATCCGCCATCTTTCAGGGTTAGGTTCGAGAATTTTTACAACAAGCTGGACGTCTTTTATAGAGCCGCGCTTTTGTACGCCGCGGCATTCGCCGCCTTTGCGGCGGGGGCTGTCTTTAAAAAGAGAGGCGCGGAATTTTTTGCGGCGGGGCTTTTGTTTTTCGGATTCGCGGCGTTTTTGCAGGCGGCGGGAATAGCCGCGCGAGTGTTCATACAAATGCGCCCTCCGATAACGAACCTGTACTCCTCCATAATTTTTGCGGGCAGCGCGGCGGCTCTTGCGGGATTTTTTATTTGCGCATTTAAGCGCTCGGCGGCGTGGGCTTTCGCGGGGTGTCTGGCGGGGGCGCTGTCCGTAGTGGCGGCTTTAAACATGCCCTATTCCGGAGACACAATGGGCATGATGCGAGCCGTCTTAAACTCCAACTTTTGGCTTACGGTTCACATAGTTCCCATAATGCTCGGCTATTGCGGGGTGTTCCTTGCGGGGTTTTACGCGAGCGCGAAGCTGGTTTCAAATATTTTGCCCCCGCAAAATACGGCCTTGAAAAATTCCGAGGCGGCCAAATCGGTTTACAAAATAACGGCGGCCGCCATGGCGCTTTCGTTCGCGGGCACGATGCTCGGCGGCGTTTGGGCGCAGATGAGCTGGGGCAGGTTTTGGGGCTGGGACCCGAAGGAAAACGGCGCTTTGATGGTCGTGCTTTGGTGCGCCCTTATAGTTCACGCCCGCGCCTCAAAAATCGCCGGGAATAGGGCGCTATTAGCGCTTGCGGCTTTCGGAAACATAGTGGCGGCGTGGGCGTGGTTCGGCGTAAACATTATGGGCGTCGGGCTCCATTCCTACGGATTTATGGACGGCGGGGCTAAGTATCTTGCGGCGTTTATTGCGGCGCAGTTCGCGGTTTTGCCGCTCGCGCTTTTGCCCGAAAAAAAGTAGCTCGGCGTTTTTTGCGCGGGGCGCGCGGGGCGGGATTGCTCTTTTCCCTTTTTTTTTAATTTTGCAATGCGGGCGTTTTTTGCGCGGGTGAATTACTGGGCGAAGTATGAGCCCGCGCGGGCCGAAATGATTTGCCACTTCCCGCTTGAGCTTGCGCCCGCGTCGGGAGGTGTTGTGGAGCTTGCTATAATTTGGGCGTTTTTATCGACGCACTCCCAGAAGGCAGCGCGGCGGAGCGAGTCGAGCTCGCCTAAAATGTCGTCGCAAAGAAGGACGGGTATGGAGGAGAGCCTGCCTTTAAAAATTTCAAACTCCGCGAGCTTAAGCGAGAGGGCTATTGAGCGCTGCTGGCCTTCGGAGGCGAATTCGCGGGCGTCGCGGTTTGAGATTCGTATGGAAAAATCGTCTTTGTGGGCGCCGGAGAGGGTCGTTTTAAAAATCCTGTCTTTGGGGCGCTCGATTTTCCAGGCGGCGGCGTATTCGGCGGCGTTTTTTTGCGGGAAGTTGGGCTTCAATTTTATTGCGGCGCACTCCCTGCCGCCCGAAAGGGCGCAGTATTTTTGCGCGGCGATTTCGCCTATTATGTCGAAAAATTCGGCTCTCGTCCGGTTTATGGTTTCGGCGTGTTTAGCCATTTCAAACTCAAAGGCGTCGAAGAGCGCTCCGTCTGCGTTTTCGGATTTTAGAAGGCTGTTTCGCTGGGCGAGGGCGGCGTGGTAGCCCCTGAGGGCGGCGAGGTATTCGGGCGATACCGACGATATTAATATGTCCGCGAATTTGCGCCTTTCGGCGGGCGCGCCGCGCACGAGCTTTATGTCGGCGTTTGAAATCGCCATTGCGGGGAATTTGCCTATGAACTCGGCGAGCGTTTTTTTCTCCTGCCCGTTTACGAACACGGCTCGCTTCGAGGGGGATATTTCTATTAGAATTTCGCTTTCTGCCCTGTTTTCGCCCTCGACGCGGGCGAGAATCTGCGCCTTTTGCGCCCCGCTTCTTATAAGTGGGGCGAGCTTCGAGCTTCTAAACGAGCGCGCGGCGTGCAGCAGCCCCGCGGCCTCGAGCAGGTTGGTTTTCCCCTGCGCGTTCTCGCCGCAAATCCAGACGCGCCCGCCGGAAAAATCCGCCTGCGAAAGTTCGGCGTTTCTGAAATTTGCGAGTCTGAGGCTTTTTATAAACACTGTTAAAGTATGTTTTTTTTGGAGAGGGCAAGTCAAATATCTTTTTGCTTGCGAATGTTTTTATCTCGTCAAAAATCCTGCTTATGGAAACGGGAAACGACTACCTAATGCAGGCGCTCGAGCGCAGGGAGGATTCTTTGGACGCGTCTTTGCGCCCCGACGGCTTCGCGTCGTTTACGGGGCAGGAAAAAACTTTGGAGCGCCTCGAGGTGATGGTCGCGGCGGCGAAGCGCAGGGGCGACTCGCTCGACCACAGTTTGCTGCACGGCCCCCCCGGTTTGGGAAAGACAACTCTCGCGCTTATTTTGGCTCGCGAAATGGGCGCGCAAATCCGCATAACCTCTGGCCCGGTAATCGAGAAGGCCTCCGACCTCGCGGGGCTTTTGACGAACCTTGAGGAGGGCGACATTTTGTTTATAGACGAAATCCACCGCATTTCCCGCACTGTCGAGGAGTACCTCTACTCCGCCATGGAGGACTACCGCATAGACATCATGATAGACCAGGGGCCCAACGCCCGCTCCGTGCGCCTTACAATACCCCGCTTTACGCTGATAGGGGCGACCACCCGCACGGGGCTTTTGACCGCACCCCTTCGCAGCCGCTTCACGCTCAAAACGAGGCTCGACTACTACTCGAAGGACGAGCTTAAAAAAATCGTGAAGCGCACCTGCTCGATTTTGGACGTGGGCATCGACGACGGCGGAGCCCTTGAAATCGCCCGCCGAAGCCGCGGCACCCCGCGAATCGTAAACAACCTCGTGCGCTTCGTGCGCGACTATTCGCAGGAGAAGGCGAAGGGCGCGATAACAGCCGCCTCCGCCGCGAAGGCTCTGGAGCTTCTTGAAATCGACGAAAACGGCCTCGACGAAATGGACAAGCGCATAATGATAACCATGGCGCGCAACTACGGCGGCGGGCCCGTGGGCATACGCACAATCGCCGTCGCCGTAAACGAGGAGCCCGACACCCTCGAGGAGGTTCACGAGCCCTTCCTCATTCAGGAGGGTTTTATTAAGCGCACGCCGCAGGGCAGAATGCTTACGGCCAAGGCGTGGGGCGCAATCGGCCTAAAACACATTTCCTCCGACGCCCAAGGGGAGCTTTTTGATGCTTGAGGTGCTGATAGTCGGGCAGGGCATCGCGGGCTCGAACCTGGCTTTCGAGCTTCTTTCGCG
>JAGBOM010000157.1 GCA_017633865.1 Opitutales bacterium | reverse complement strand
CGGGGTCGCGCATATGCATGTTGGGGGAGGCCATGTCGATTTTCGCCCGCAAAACATACCGCCCCTCCTCAAACTCGCCCGCGCGCATTCTCGCAAACAAGTCCAAAGACTCCGCTATGGGCCTGTCGCGGTGCGGGCTTGGAGTGCCGGGCTGGCCGGGAACGCCCCTGTACTGCTTGAACTCCTCGCTTGAAAGCGTGAAGACGTAGGCCTTGCCCGCCTTTATGAGATCGACCGCCAAAGAGTACAGACGCTCAAAATAGTCGGAAGCGTAGTAAAGGCCGCCGTTCCAGTTAAAGCCGAGCCACTTGATGTCCTCCTGAATGGCGTCGACAAAGCGGGTGTCCTCCTTCGTGGGGTTGGTGTCGTCAAAACGATGATTGCACTTGACGCCGTATTGCATGGCCGTGCCGAAGTCGAGGCAAATGGCCTTCGCGTGCCCTATGTGCAGACAGCCGTTGGGCTCCGGCGGGAAAAGCGTGTGTATGCGTGTCGGCTCAAAGCCCCCCGCAATGTCGCCCTCGACAATTTGCGCGATAAAATGTTTGGAATCTTCGCTCATATTCAAAAATTTTAAGCTTCAAATTTTGATAAATTATTTTTTTGCGTCAATTTTTAAAGTTGCGTTTTTCAAGAATATCCTAAAATTTGAACGCATGAAAACCGCAACAATTATGCTAATCGCAGCCGCGTCGATTCTCGCCTGCGCCTGCTCCTCCGACGACACCCACGGCGTTACCATCCAAAAAAGCGGCTGGTTCGGCCACAATGCCCCCTCCCAAAGCGCGCCGCTAAACTCCTAACGCCATGACAAAGGCGCAAAGGGCCGAAATCGTCGCCGCCGAGCTCGACAAGCTCTACCCGACGCAGGAAATCCCGCTGAAATTCAGAAACCCGTTTACGTTTCTGGTGGCCGTAGTGCTCTCCGCGCAGTGCAAAGACTCGCGCGTAAACGAAGTTAGCCCCGCCCTGTTCGACCTCGCCGACAACCCAAAGGCGATGTCGGAATTGCCCGTCGAAAAAATCCGCGAAATCATAAAGCCCTGCGGCCTGTCAAAAACAAAGGCCGCCAACATCTCAAAACTCTCAAAAACGATTCTCGAAAAATTCGGCGGCGAAGTCCCAAAAAATATGAAAGACTTGGAGTCGCTCGCGGGCGTGGGGCACAAAACGGCGTCGGTCATAATGATGCAGGCTTTCGGCGTGCCGACCTTCCCCGTCGACACCCATATCCATAGGCTCGCGAAACGCTGGCGGCTTTCCGACGGCTCGTCCGTCGAAAAAACCGAGCGCGACCTTAAAAAAATCTTCCCCAAAGAGAGTTGGAATAAACTCCACCTGCAAATCATATTCTACGGGCGCGAATACTGCCGCGCCCATACCTGCAAAACCCCCGAAACCATGTGCCCCCTCTGCAAATTGCTTGCTCAAATTGCGTAAACACCTTGCGGCATCTTTGTAAAACTTCAAAAAAATCGATCTTTTCTAAAAAGCCCGGCATTCTTCCCTAAAACTCGCGCCGCGATACGCCATAAAATGCGTAAAGCCCTTGGAGCATCTTCCAGTAAAGCGGCTTGAATCAAGGGTTTATATAAATTTGCGCGAAACAAAAAAATCCGTGATGCAGATCGCATCACGGATTTATTATTATTCATAATTAAATTACTTG
>JAGBOM010000156.1 GCA_017633865.1 Opitutales bacterium | reverse complement strand
TACATCAGCGGCTCGAGGTACGACTGGCACGCGGGGTCGCGCTCGTAGATTGCGGAAATGTCTTTGCAGATGTTTTGGCGCGCGGCGGCGTCGCGCGAAAGGGTGTAGTTTATGATTTCCCGAATCAGCTCCGCGGGCACGGCGTGGCTGCCGAGCTTGCGCGAAAGCCTTGCGGCGACGGCCTCGACCAGGTTTTTGCGGGACAAAACCACGTCTTCGTACAAGGCGGCGAGGGCGGGCTCCCTTTGGGAGACTTGCTCCGCCTCGCTTCTTATCTTTTCCCACAAAAATTCTTCTGACGGCATATCTTTTTCCATTATTAAAGAAAATGATACTTGCCGAATTTCGGCGTCTTTACAACTAAAAATTTTTTCGCGCCAAATGGAATTTCTTTTTTGGGGAGGGGGAAGGGGGAATTTTTTTGGCGGGAGTTTTTTTGCGCAAAAAAATTGGGAAGGATAATAAAAAATCCTTCCCAAGGCTGGAGAATGTTTTTTTGTCCGCGAAATCACTTTGCGACGTTTGCGACGTTTTCGGGGGTGAGGCCGAAGCTGTTCATAAGCTCGGGCAGATCCGCCGAGAAGCCGAAATCGTCCGTGCCGACGAATTTTGAGGCGTACTTGCCCCACGGCAGCGACACTCCCGCCTCGACCGCCGTGCGGTTTTGGCAGGCTTTCGGAAGAACTTCCTCCTTATATTCCGCGCTCTGGCGCTCGAATTCCTCCATGCAGGGCATAGAGACTACTCTTGTGCCGTAGCCCAAAATGTCGGCGGCCTTCAGCGCGAGGGAAAGCTCGGAGCCCGTGGCGATTATGATTCTTTCGAGCGGGCGGGTTTCCTTGCGGGCGATGTAGGCGCCCTTTGCCGCGCCCTCGCGGCGGGTCTGGACGGGGATTTCGTTAATAATCGGCAAGTCCTGCCTCGAAAGAATCAGCGCGGAGGCTCCGTTTTGGCGCGAGAACGCCAGAGCGTAGGCGCCCGCGGCCTCCTCGGAGTCGGCGGGGCGGATTACGTCGAGGCGCGGAATGCTGCGCAGTATGCTTACAAGCTCGACGGGCTGGTGCGTGGGGCCGTCGTAGCCGACGCCGATAGAGTCGTGCGTAAAGATGTACTGCACGGGCAGGTTCGAGAGCGCCGCGACTCTCATCGAGCCCAGCATGTAGCCGGCGAATGTAAGGAATGTCGCGCAAGACGGCGTGAAGATTCCGTAGTAGCTTATGCCGTTTGTAATCGCGCCCATGGCGTGCTCGCGTATGCCGTAGTAGATGTTGCGGCCCGCGGGGTTTTCGGGAGAGAAGTCTCCGCCCTCCTTAATGTAGTTTTTGGTCGAGCCGTAAAGGTCGGCCGAGCCCGAGACGATGTTGGGCATTTTGGAGGCGAGGGAGTTTAGTATCGCCCCGCCCGAGGAGCGCGACGCGCTTTTGTCGGTGTTCGGGAATTCGGGAATGAAGCCAAGGAGCTTTTTGAAGTCGCCGAAGTGCTCCTTCTTGTTCAGGCAGGCTTCGAGTGTCTGCGCCTTTTCGGGGTTGTTGGCCTTCCATGATGAAAAGAGCTTTTCCCACGCTCTGCGCTTGCGGGCGCGCTTTTTGGCGAGACGCGCGAAGTATTCGTAAACCTCTTCGGAAACGTAGAACTTTTCTTCGGGGAGGCCGAGAGCCTTGCGGGCTTCGTCTGCGAACTTTACCCCGCCTTCGCCGTGGGCGGCATTTTTGCCCTCGACTTGCGCGATGCCCTTGCCGATAACGGTGTTAAATATGACGAGCTTGGGCTTGCCGTTTTCGCGCTTTACGGCCTTTTTGAGAACCGCGCGGATTGCGTCCAAGTCGTGGCCGTCGGCGCGGAAAACCTCGAAGCCGTAGGCCTGGAAGCGCTTGGCGGTGTCTTCCGACTGCGACTTGCCCGCGGCGGCGTCGAGAGTAACGCCGTTTGAGTCGTACATAAGAACGAGGTTGTCGAGCTTGTAGTGCGCGGCGAGCGCGCAGGCCTCGCTTGCCACGCCCTCCTGCATGCAGCCGTCGCCGGCGAGGCAGAAGACTTTGTGCGAGATGATTTTTTCGCTTTCCGAGTTGAACTTGGCCTGCGCCATTTTTTCGGAAATAGCCATGCCCACGGCGTTGCCTATGCCCTGGCCGAGGGGGCCGCTTGTGGCCTCCACTCCGGGAGTTTCGCCGAATTCGGGGTGGCCGGGCGTCTTGGAGCCCATAACTCTAAATTTTGAGACGTCGTCCTTCGAGACGTCGAAGCCCGCGAGGTGGAGCCACGCGTACAAGAACATGCTGCCGTGCCCCGCGCTCAAAACGAATCTGTCGCGGTTGAGCCAGTCCGTCTTTTTGGGGTCTATATTCAAAATTTCCCCGAAGAGAACCGCGCCTATTTCCGCGCAGCCCAGCGGCAGGCCGAGGTGCCCGGATTTTCTTGCGGATATTGAGTCTATTGCAAGGCCGCGGGCTAAGGTCGCCGCGCTTTGTAGAATTTTATTGTCTGACATAAGCTTTTTCCTTTTTCTGTGAGTAAAATAAAATCGAAAAATATAAGATAGCTTTTTTGCCCGTCTTTCAAGCGTAAAAGCGCGCGCGGCTTTTTATGGCCGAATTTATGCCGCGCAAGCCCGCGCCCGCCGGCTTCCCGAAAAATTTTGCCGCCGCTATTTTTAGGAGCGGCTCGTCTTGCGCCAAACTTTTATTTTCATTCGTAAAAATTTCGCGATTTTTAGAAAAAATTTTCGCTTTTCGGGGAATCTTTAAAAATTTTTTTGCCGAAAAATTTTTTTTAGGCTGTTGGCAAAAAGTTGTCGATAACTTGTCGGCAACTGTTTTCTTCTTTTATAAATTGCT
>JAGBOM010000155.1 GCA_017633865.1 Opitutales bacterium | reverse complement strand
TTTCGAGATATCGGTTCTACAAATCCCGCGCGGGGCGGGAATCGGAAATTATTCCTTGATTTCCTCAACCCAGATGTTGCGGAATTTTACGGGATCGCCGTGGAACTGGAGCTTAATCGGAAATTCGTGCTCCCTTAGGTTTTTAAGGTGCCTGTTTTTGGAAAGCCACTCGGTGCCCTCCTTTACTTCAATGTCGTTTTGGATTATGAAGCCGTTGTGAACGACCGTTGCGCGCGGGTATTTGTCGAGCTTGCCGTTTTTGTCTTTGGCGCCGTAGAAGGTGATGTCGTAAGTCTGCCAGTTTTCTGGGGGAAGGGAGGCGTTCACCTGCGGGGGCATAAATTTGTAAAGCGCGCCGCATTCGTCCCAGCCGCCCTCGCTGCCGAAAGAGTCGAGCACCTGAACCTCGAACCTGCCGAAGAACACGCCCGAATTGCCGCGACTTTGGTTCATCGCGCCCTTTTCGGACTGGTCGGGGTTCATAAACTCGATATGGAGCTTCAAATTCTTGAACTTGCGCTTGGTTTCGATGTCGCTTGAGCGGCCTTCGGAATCCTTCGCCGCCTGCACGGACTTTTCAACGCGGTTGAGCTTCCAGACTCTGGGCTTTCCGTTTGTGGCGCGCCAAGCGTTTAGATTCGTTCCGTCAAAAAGCACCACCGCGCCTTTAGGCGGCTTCGCCCCGAGGGTGGGCGACTTTCTGTCGAGGCGCGGGAGCTTGAAATTGTACGAGACCTCCTGCTTGTCGACAGTGTCGTAAATAACGCCCTCGACGCCTTCGGGTGTTATCACGCCGCTTATTTTATGCCACGGGTTTTGGAACTCGATTTTCCCGTCGACCTCCTTCGCGGAAAACCTCGCGTAGTAGGCGGCCCTTCTCCAGAGGTCGCGCTGGATGTCGATTTTATAGTCGCTCCCCTCCTTGTGCACCCTGAAGCAGATTTCGGGGTTGTCGTTAAAATAGCCCTTTTGGGCCTCCACCTTACCGCAATATTCGCCCACGAGCGGGTTTTTTTGCGCGCCGAAAAGGGTGGCGGCAAACATCGATATTGCGCCCAGTATTAGTACGGATTTTTTCATAATATATATTTTTTAGTTTTAGAAATATTCTTTAGTTTTAGAAAAGCACTCTCGCGTTCGCGCACCAGAAAAAGTGCGGCCCGCCGCGCTGGGTGTTGAACTCCTCAGAGCGAATCGTCCAGTTTAGGGAGAGCTCCAAGTTTTTGTATTTTGCGGAAACGCCCAAATTGCCTTCGCCCACAAGCCACTTGGGGTCGACGCTGCGGCTGTCGGCGAAAGTGTTGCCGTTTAGGGTGATGTCGTAGCCGACAAATCTCGCCGTCGCGCCCGCGTACAAATAAAGGTGCCAGTCCGCGGCGGCGGGGTCGAAGTAGTAGACGTCGGCGGACGAAGAATAGTCTATGCGCTTTTCGCTGAACGAATTCGGGAGGTTGAAGCCTATTCTAAATAGAGCCTTTATCCTGCCCTCGGTTATGACGTTGCCCAAATTCGCGCCCGCAGCCCCTATAAAATCGCTTTTGAAATTTTCCGAAAAAGCGTACTCAAACAGGCGCTCGGCGTGGCAGTAGGCTATTACTATGCCCGGTTCGTTTTTAATCTGGTTGCGCCAGCCTTGGGGGTCGGGGTCGTCGATAATGTCGTGGAACGCCCTTTGAACGTCGCCCGCGTAGGACTGCGGGCCGACTATGCCGAGCGTAACCGTGAGGCTGTCGAGCGAGTCTTTCTTTACAAGATGCGCCCCGCTTGAAAGGTAGAGCCAGCCGGCGTAGGGGCGGTCGTCAAGAGGCGGGTTCGGGTCTGTAATGTCGTAGCCGACGCACATATTTTGGCCTATGGAGGCCGTTTGCCACGCCTGGTCGGAATCGAGGCCAACCGCCCTCAAAACGGCGAACTGCGCGGCCGAGGCCCACCAGTCGTCGCCGTAGTCGGCGTAGGTCAGCTTAATGCCGTTTGTGTAGTAGCGGTCGGAGAACTTGAAGTCGTTTTCGACAAAAAGCGACACGCTTGACGGGGCGTTTTCCGCGGCCGCGCTTTCGGCGGGAGCGCCCTGCGCAAAAACGGGAGAGCCCGCGATTAGTAAAATTGACAAAGCGGAAAATTTTTTCATAAAATAAAACGCATAAATTTTTCAAATTAAAATAATGAGAATATCGTCAGGAAAAGCAAGAGGAATCGTCCTTGTCTCGCCCCGCGGCGACGCCACGAGGCCGGCCACCGACGCGGCAAGGCAGGCGATATTTTCGTCGGTGGGCGGGGCCGT
>JAGBOM010000154.1 GCA_017633865.1 Opitutales bacterium | reverse complement strand
GGCGACTACATCGCGATTATGGACGCCGACCTGCAAGACCCGCCCTCGCTTTTAAAGGAAATGTTTAAGGACGTCCTGTTCTGCGGCTTCGACAGCGTCGCAACCCGCCGCCGCACCCGCGCGGGAGAGCCGCCGGTGCGCACGTTTTTCGCCCGCGCGTTCTACAAAGTCCTGAACTTCTGCTCGCCCCTAAAATTCCGCGAGGGCGCGCGCGACTTCAGGCTCATGAACCGCAAGGTTTTGGACGCCGTTTTACAGCTCGGCGAATACAACCGCTTCATAAAGGGCTTTTACGAATGGGTCGGGTTCAAAACCAAATGGATTGAGTTCGACAACGTCGAGCGCGCCGCGGGCAAAACCAAGTGGAGCTTTTGGCAGCTTCTGGCGTATTCGCTCGACGCGCTCTCGTCGTTCTCAACCGTGCCGCTAAAAATCGTCGCGGGAATAGGCGGGGCTTTCTGCGCGTTTTCCGCGCTCGCGATAGTGCTGCTTTCGCTCCGCCAGCTGATGTTCCACAACTCCGTGGGGGGCTGGACGTCGATGGTCTGCATACTGTTTTTCCTTAGCGGAATACAGCTTTGCTGCCTCGGGATTTTGGGGCACTACATGTCCAAAATCTACCTCGAAACAAAGCGCCGCCCGCAAGATATTTTGCGCGAAATAAAGTAGCCCGCGAACCCGCGGGGGGCTAAAAAAACTGCGCTCTGGACGAAAAAGCCTCCGACCGCAAGCCCGCAAAAAAATCCGCCCCGCTTTTTGGAAGCGGCGGCGGATTTTTTACACGCAAGAAACGGGCGCGTTTCGGGAATCTAAATGGCCAATCGCAAAAAGCCTTTAGTTTTGCGACAAGCCCCAGCGCTTGCGCAGCATTCTCTCCCACGGCGAGAACAAAATCTTGTCCGCCAAAAGGCCTATTACAACAACCACAAGCATAATGCCAACGACCTGCGCCATGTCCATATTTTCGCGGCCGTAGTGCAGCAGCTGCCCAAGCCCCATTACGGCAATCGAAACGTAAATTTCCGCCGCCATTAAAGACCTCCACGCGAAAGCCCAGCCCTGCTTCATGCCGCCCACTATGCTCGGAAAAGCCGCGGGCATTATTACATGAATCCAGGTGTGCAAACCTTTTGAGCCCATTGTGCGCGCGGCGCGTATGTATATCGGCGGAATGTTCATCACGCCGTGCTGCGTGCTTATAAGAAGCGACCAAACCGTGCCCATCAGCACCACAAAAAGCATCGCGTGCTCGTTCATGCCGAACCATATTATCGCAAGCGGAACCCAGCACACGCTCGGCAAGGCCTGCAAGCCCAAAGCCAAAAGGCCTATGGTGTCGCGGCAGATTTTTGAGCGCGCGCAAAGCACGCCAAGCGGTATGCCGACCATAAGCCCAATCGCGTAGCCCAAAACGAGGCGCTTGAGCGTCGTCAAAACCGCGAAGGGCCAAACGCCGTCCAAAACGGAGTCCCACAAATACCGCGCAACCGAAAGCGGCGACGGCAAAACTATCGCCGACCAAATTTCGGCGCGCACAAGGCACTCCCATACCGCGATTAAAACGCAAAAACCCGCAATCGGCCAAACCGCGCCGCTCAAAAACTTTAAATCCCTTTTCATTCCATAACACCCTTCGCGTCCAAATGGCACTTCAGCGCCGCCGTTATCACCGACGAAACTTCCGAAAGCGCCGGGTCGTTAATGCTGCGCGGGCGCGGCAACTCCACCTTGAACTCCTCGCGGATTTTGCCGGGGTTCGGCGAAAACAAAATAACCCTGTCGCCCAGACAGACCGCCTCGCGTATGTTGTGCGTCACAAAGACTATCGTCTTTTTGCGCTGCTGCCAAATGCGCTGGAGGTCGCCGTAGAGATTCTCGCGCGTGAGGGCGTCGAGCGCGCCGAAAGGCTCGTCCATCAAAAGAATTTGCGGGTTCGGCGCAAGGCTTCTGGCAAGCGCGACCCTTTGGCGCATGCCGCCCGAAAGCTCGTGGATTGCGGAGTTTAAGAACCTGTCAAGACCAACGAGGTGCAGATAATATTTTGCGACTTCCCTGCGCTCGGAGTCGTTCAAATTCGGCTTTAGCTTAAGCCCGAACATGACGTTGCCGATAACGTCGAGCCACGGGAAAAGCGCGTGCTCCTGAAACATCATCATTCTGTCGCGCCCCGGCTCGGAAACGGGCTTGCCGTTTGTGAGGATTTCGCCGGAGTCGGCCTTGTCAAGCCCCGCTATCAAATTTAAAAGAGTGCTCTTGCCGCAGCCGCTGGGGCCCACAAGGCAGACAAATTCGCCCTCGCCTACATTCAAGGAAACGTCGTCGAGCGCCAAAAATTTTTCGCCGCGCTTCGCCTCGAAGGTCTTTGAAACGCGCTTAACCTCAAGCTTGGAGGGCAGCGCGTTTTTAAGCTCGTCGGCGACTTTTTGGGATTTTATTTCTACCGCGCCGGGCATTCTATTTGCTCTCCTTCGCCGCCGAGAAGAATCCTTCCATGTCGACTTTATTTTTGATAAACCCGCACTTTTCGGCGTTGTCAACGAACTTCAAAATGCCTTCGCGGTTGATTTGCGAAGTGAATTTTATGCGCGGGAACGCCTTGTTTGCAAGCTCCCCGGAGAACTCGCTTTTGCGTATGCGCGCCAGGCCCTTCAAGACCAAAGCCTTTGCCTGCTCCGGATTTTTGTTTATCCATTCGGTAAGCTCGACATGCGCGGCGCGGATTTTTTCCGCAAGCTCCGGATTTCCGCGCAAGAATTTGTTGCCCGAAACAAGAATTGTTGTCACGGCATCGGGCTCAAATATCGCGAGATTTCCGCCGCCGCGCGTCTCCAAAATGGAAAGCCAGGGCTCGACAGTCCAAGCGGCGTCGATTTCGCCCTTCTTGAAAAGCGAAAGCTGGTCGGCATTTGGCACGGGCAAGACCTTGATGTCGCCGCCGGCGCCGTTATTTACGGTCATGCCGCTGTCCAAAACCCAAGTGCGGCAGGCGACGTCCTGCGTGTTGGCGTACTGCGGCGAGGCAATAACCTTGCCCTTTAAATCTTTGGGCGAGGAGTATTTTATGGAGGGCGCCACAACCAAACCGGAGCCGCCGTCAGCCGCGCCCGCAAGCACGCGAATGTCGGAGCCGCCGGACTTTATGTAGGAATTTATCGCGGGGTTGGGGCCTACATAGGTTAGGTCGAGCGCTCCCGCAAAAATGCTCGTCATGGCGCTTGGGCCTGCGTTAAAAATCTGCCACTCTATGCGGGTGCCGTCGCCCAGACGGCTTTCAAACCAGCCCTTGCCCTGCATCGAAAGCTCGTAGGCGATAACGCCCTGCGCGTGCGTTATGTTCGGGAAAAAGCCGAGACGAACCGCCTTGCCCTTCTTCGCCGAGCCGAAACACCCGCAAAAAAGAACGGGCAAAATTAAAAAAATTAAAGCGCGAAAAAAGCCTTTCATAAAATCCTCCAATTATCAATAAACCATAAAACCCTATTCCCCCGCAAAATTCAACCCATTTTTCTCAAGGGTGAAGGCTGCGCCCTCGTTTATGCGATTGCTTTTGGCAAGAGGCGCGGGGCTCCGCGCCGAAGAACGACACAAAACGCGCAAGCATTTTCCGTCGAGGGCGTAACCTTGTTTTGGAGAAGAGCTCTGTTAATTTTTAAATGCGCAGTTCGTAGCTGCTGGAAATTATTTTCTTAAGCTCCGCTTCGGTAAACCAGTAGGTTTTGTTTTTTAAAAGCACGGCAAATTCCGAAGTGCCTTTGTTGTAGCCGACAAGCAGGCAGAACCAAACGCTCGTCTTGGTCGCGCTGAAATTTTTTACCTGCGTTTTTGCCAGGCTCTTTTCCCATTCTTTCAAGTCTCCGGACTGCGGGCGCAGCTTGGAGCGCGCCAAAACTTTGTCTAACTCGGGGGCGTCCGAAATCGAAAGAAACAGCGGCAAGCCCTGGTTGATTTTAAGCCTCGCGTTGTTCGGGCTGAAATTGATTTTTTTAAGCTGCATATTGCTCGCGGCAAGATATTTGTCCGCGGCGTTTAGCGTGTCGGAAACGTAAAATGTGTCTTTGCCGCCGGTTTCTTTGCGCATTATTTTGTTGAACCTATGGAAGTCCATTTTGGGGTCGACATAAAACAAAAGCGTCAAGAGCGCGAGGGGAATGTCGGAGGCGGCTTCGGCCACCTCTTTGGGCGCGTTAAATTTTATGTTGATGAAAAAGTCGCCGTTGTCGGACTTTGTTATGCCGGAAGCGAGCGTCTTTTTGTATTCCGCCGCGGTCTTGCCGCGCTGCGCGTTAGCCGCGGGCGCTGCAATCACGACGGCAAGCATCGCAATGCAAATGGTTTTTATAAGATTCATAAAGTTTTTCCCCGCATAAAATAAAAATTATGCCCCCGCGCAATTTTTTTGCGCCGCAAGAATACCAACAGCGCAAACCTCCTTTGTAAAGCAAAAAAATAACGGAGTGAAGCTATGAAAATACAACCTACTCCACAACCTTTGGCGTTGACCCAAAAAAAAGACGGCGATGGAGTGTATTTTAACATACTCGACATTGCCGTCTTTTTTTTTAAGCGACACAGTTATTCGCCATAGCCTAAAATAGTGGAAAGAAAAAACCGTTGTGAGCCCGTTTAGGCGCATTGATTTTGGATGCGGAACAAGGAGCAAAAAAAAGACGGCGATGGAGTGTATTTAAACATACTCGACATTGCCGTCTTTTTTTTAAGCGACACAGTTCCGCGCCAAAAGCAATCGCCTAAATGGGTCGGGTGGGACTTGAACCCACGACCAAGCGATTATGAGTCGCCTGCTCTGACCACTGAGCTACCAACCCTTAGAAAGAAATAGAAAATGAATAAATTATTTTAAAAAGCAAGAATTTTTTGCGGAGAAAAGCTATCTGTCTTGCTTTTCGGGGGTTGCGGGCAAAATTTTAACAGTGTCCAAAAGGGGCATAACAAAGGGCTCTTCGGGGTTTTCGCCGTAAAAATTCAGGCCGCCGTCCGCGCCCCAAGAGGCGTCGAAAATTTCCCCGAAAAGCTCCGGCCTAATGCCGGGAACAAGCGGCAGAACGGGCGGAAAGTCCGCCTGAACGCGGAACGCGGGCACTTCGGGCGAGAAAGAGCGAAGCCTTGCGACGCTCTTAAACGGCACTTCCGAAGCCGCGGCGAAAACGTTTTGCGGAGCCGCCGAAGGGTTTTCAAGATTCGGCTTGTATGACACCACAAAAAGCGAAAGCGGCTCGCGCGCCGTCGGGGTTGCGTCGTTCAAAAATCCGCGCGCGCCCCAAACGGCAAAGCCCAAAAGAGCGGCGGCCGCGGCCGCGAACGCGCCCTTAAACCAAAATCCGCCGCGCTCCAGAAGCGTGCGGGCGCGCTCGAATTTTGCGCGCGGGGCGTCGGGGCTTTTTGCGGGGGCAGGGGCGGCGGCGAGTTTTACGCCGTCAAACGCCGCCCGCAATTTTTTATCGAGCGCCGAAAGCTCGCCGAGCTCGCGCCTCAACTC
>JAGBOM010000153.1 GCA_017633865.1 Opitutales bacterium | reverse complement strand
GCTTTCGAACGGCTGATAGATACGCGCACCTTTTCCAAAACCGTGTCCGTAAAATTCCGCAAAACAGGGTCTTTAATTTGCGCGTCCTCTTCCCTCAAGGCGGCGGCAATCGCCTTGATAACACTGGCGCAATCAAGGTCGTCCAGCTCGGATATTTTCGCGAACAAACTGGCGTCTAAAGTAATTTTCATAGCCTAACCCCAGTCTTTATTGAAAGTTCTTTAAGTTTTTCGCCGCGAAATTTTAGATAATCTCCATAGAGCGAACCGACCGCATTTTCCTCAAAAAAATCCAGCGTGGCCATGTCAAGGTCTATCCAAAACCGAAGCTCGGCAAATGTTTTGTGCAACACAAGCCCAAGCCAAAAAACCAGCGCGACCTCCAAGGCGCTGAAAAAAAGAACCAACGCGCTCAGCATTGCCTTATCCTTGCCTAACCACGCCGATTCTTTGAATGCGCTCAACGTCCTTAACGCGCCAAGAAAAATGCTTCACGGGGCCCATTTGCCTTATAGCGAAGGGCTGAATGCCCAGCTTTAGGGCGAGCTTTAAAAACGTTCGCTTGCTTACAAGGCACGCTTTTGCGGCGTCGCCGGTTCTCATAATTTTTTCCAATGCCATAATGTTGCCTTTCTAATCCAATGCCTTAGTTCTTTTTAGCTGCGCCGAGTAAAAGTCCATTGCGGTTTTCACACTGTCGCCAATAAATTTTGGCGCGGCATATATATCACTTTCGCGCGCCAAAACGTCGGAGCACGCCATTTTTCTAAGCTCGTGCAGTTTTTTGGGGCACGTCAGATATTGCGCCAAGTATTTGCAGCATTTGCGGTATTCACTGCCTATGTTTTTGTGGAGGGCGTATTCGCCGAAATACGGCGCGCATTTTCCCGACAACGCCTCCTGCAGCAGCCGAAAAGTATCTTTGCTTATGGCGATTTGCCTGTTTTTTTTGCCGCGCTTAGTGGCGAAAGCCTGGTTGCGCCCATCGGCTTCGCGCTCGCAAATGTCAATAAAGTATCCGTCGGCGTCTTGGCCAATCCATTTTAAGTCAAAGTGGTGGATTTCCGAGTTCGTCATGCCGCACTTGCGCGCCAGCAAAATCATTGCGGCGCCGGCCATGTCCAGGCCTATTACCAGCCCGCCGTTTAAAACCCTTTCGCAGTCGCTTTTAATTTTGTCGTCAATATCCTTTTTTAAAGCCACAAAATGCGGCTTCATCGCGGGTTTAAGCGGGGCGGCGTTTAAAAAAGTGCGGATTTGCACAGGTATTTCAATCCCGCGCATTATGTATAATTCCCGCGCCTTCGCGCAAAAAACGCTTTTGGCTTTGGACAGGTCGGAATTGAGCACATAGTTTTTTTGCGGGCTTGTAAACGGCTTTAAATTCCATTTGGCGTACATGGCCCTGCGCCACTTTGACAACTGCTCGAATGTGAGTTTTTCAAGCGGCAAGTTTTCGCCTCCGGCAATCCGCAAGAGCGCGTTGCGGTTTTGGCGCACAGTGTCGCTTTTAATTTGCGCGTATTCGGCCATAGCCGCACTGTAAACGGTTAAAACGTCCGTAATTAGAGTTTTCATTTTTCGCTTTCTTTTTTATGGTTAAAATTTTAATCTTTTTCGTTGTAGTGCCTGGCGAGCGCGAGCGCGCAAGACGTTTCAACGTCGTCTTGTTTTTGCTCTTTATTAGCAACTGTTAATAATCCGAGGTCCAAAAGAATTAGCTGTCGGATATATTCGCTTCTGTTAAGGTAAACAGACTTGGCCTTTTTGTCTGTTTTTTCCAATAACCCCTTAGGCAAAGATACGGTAAAGACCATAGTTTTGTTGCCGTCAGAGTTGTCGTCGCCGTAATTATCAGTCTTGTCTTTCATAAAAAAAATTTTGAATTTTCCCGCAGTTAATAACAGTTAATTACCAGTGTCAAGAAAATTTTTAATAATTTTTATTGAAAGGTTGTTAACCTGCCCTAAGATAGGGGCCATGAACACAAAAAACCCAAAAAACATTACAAGCATATCGTTCGCTTCCGAGGGCAAACTTCGCGAAATGGCGATAAACCGCATAACAGAGCTGGGCATGCACTCGTTTTCAGAGTATGTAAAACAGCTCATAAAATACGACCTGGGGCTGCCAAACTATATTCACCCCTATGTTGGCAAATCGCTTATAGAATACAAAGAGTCCCAGGCACTACAAAAATCTCTTATCGAAGACGCCAAGCGCAAGTCGCAAAAAAACCATATCGCTTAAACGTTTTGGCAGAGACGTTTTCCAGCGCAAAACATCTTCGGGAGATTTGCACCGCTTTAATTCCTTTATATAAACCTCAATCAAATACAAATCGAAATCGCGCTGTGCGCCGCGCAACCCGCCGCAATACTCGACTTTGTGGTTTTTTGTTTTTATTGTTTTTTAAGAGATTTGAGTTTATCATAAATAAATACGCGGGCTTACAAAATCGACCTTAAAAATAAACTCCTTAATAAAAACTTTTTCAACTGTTAGGTAAAAAACTTCTAAAAACTTGACTTTTAACTATTTTTATATTTAAAAATTTTCCGCCATGAAAAAACTAACAGTCTTGCTTTTTTTAATTTTAACATTCGGCGCCGTTGCGGCCCGGCCCGAAGACCCGCGGAAGTTCGAGCCTAAAGACAACAAATCCTGCGAGTTTGAGGTTTATGTCGGCAAAACGCGCGAGCGCTATAAAGACGCCCTTATAACCAGCACAAGCATATCGCTGTCCCCCAGCTTCGGCGGCTTCTCCGGCACCGCCTCATCTGTCACGGCGCCGGGCAAGGTAAAGATTCGCAAGCCTAAAACCGTCGCAGACGAAATAAAGGTTGTTTGCTATTACGAATACAAAGGCAAAGAGTACGCGGGCATTCTTTTGCCGGTTTTATGGCAGGGCAAAATTGTTGAGGAATTTCCCTTTTTAATAAAGTCCGAAGACCTTGCCACCTTCAACAAACACATAGCCTTTTCATGCTCTAAAAGCGCAAGCGGGCTTGTTGGACGGGCGTTGCGCCTTACATGCGTAAAAATAAGCGCGCCCGATGATGGCGGCGAAGAATATTTTGCGTTCCTTATTTCGCGCTGGTAGGCCGTATCTCAAAATATTTTTTTGCCTCTTTTTCGGAGCAAAGCCCGTCAAGATAAGTGTTCCATAACTGATTTTGGTCTTTGTGCCTCATTAAAAGGGCTGTTTCGCCGGGGTTGCGAAATAGGCTCAAATGGTAAGTCGCAAAACTGTGGCGCAGAGAGTTGTCGGGCATGCTGCTCCACGCCGGCAGCTTTTTTAAATGCTGGTAAATATCCGACGTTTCAGATTTGCCCAAGGGGTATTTTTTTATCCAATCCCAAACATTTGAAGGCATGTTTGCCTGCAAAAAGGTTTTGCCGCTTCGCTTGCCCGTTTTTGAAATGTCAAAAGGCACTATAATTTCCCGACGCGCAAAGTTTATATTGTTGGCTTTTAGGGCGCAGGCCTCCGACATTCTCAGCCCG
>JAGBOM010000152.1 GCA_017633865.1 Opitutales bacterium | reverse complement strand
TTCGCGCGCGGCAAGCCCGTCTGGAAGAACTTTACGCAGGCCTATATGGATTTGCACCCGCACGTCCGCCGCTCGGGCCCCGAAAGCACGCAGAATTTGCTCACCCCCGCGGAGTTCAAGGCCAACACCAGCGAGCTTGTGCAGATGCTCAAAAAAGGCCACCACGGCGTTGTTTTAGACAAGGATTCCTGGGACATTCTCTACACTTGGATAGACCTGAACGTCCCGTTTATCGGCTCGTGGAAGGAGGTCCGCGCCGAAATCCCCAACAACGGCGACGTCGAACGCAAAAAATTCCTCGCCAAGTACGCCAACCGCTTCGACGACCCCGACCTTATTACGTGGGACCCGGGCGAGCAGAAATTCGTCCCGCCGCCCGCCGAAAAGAAGCACGCGCAAAAAGCCCCGCGCGCCGCGGGATTCCCCTTTGACGAGGACAAGGCGAAGGCCCTCGTAAAGGGCTCGAGCCTGCCCGCGGAGCTTGTCGCAAACTTGGGCGGCGGAGTAAGCATGAGGTTCTCGCTAATCCCCGCGGGCTCTTTTGTGATGGGCACCAACGACTGGTTCTACGACGAGGGCCCCGCGCGCGTAGTAAAAATCGACAAGCCGTTTTACATGGCGACTTTTGAAACCACCAACGCCCAGTACGCCGCGTTCGACAAAAACCACAATTCCGGCTACTTCGACAAGCATTGGAAAGACCACGTCAACCGCGGCTACCACGCCGACTTGGCCGACCAAAGCGTAATCAGAGTATCATGGAAGGAGGCGGAGGCGTTCTGCAAATGGCTCGGCGAAAAATACGGCCTTGAAGTGTCGCTGCCGACAGAGGCGCAGTGGGAGTGGGCGGCGCGCGCGGGCTCCGACAAAGACTTTTGGTTCGGCGAAATCGGCTCGGACTTTTCCGCCTACGAAAATCTCGCCGACGTCACCACAAAGAAGTTCGCGGTTATGGGCATAGACCCGCAGCCCATGAACAACCCGTCTCCGCAAATGGCGTTCGTCCCCGCGGACTTGCAGTTTAACGACGGCGAGCTTGTGACGGCGGCTGTGGGCAGCTACGCGCCCAGCCCCTTCAACCTTTACGACATCAACGGCAACGTCGCCGAATGGACTCTCGACGACTACACAAAAACCATGGGCGGCGAGCCCGTCAGGGGCGAAAAAGTCGCCCGCGGCGGCTCTTGGCGAGACAGGTCGAAGTGGGCGAGGGTAACGCTGCGCCGCAGCTATCCGGATTGGCAAAAAGTTTACAACGTGGGCTTCCGCGTAGTGATAAACAACCCCGCCGCGGCCGCAAAGAAGCTGAAAGTTCCCGCGCCGCTCCCCCCGCGAACCCCGAAGTTCTCCGAGCCCGCGCGCGAGGAAAAAAGCGTGGACGAGGCTCTCTTTAAGGCCGAAAACCCGTACGATTTGATTATAAACGGCGATTTTGAATACCCCGCAATCCAAAGCTCTACCGGCGGCTGCCCGACCCGCGACATGCCGGGCTGGTCGTCAACAAGCGGCATAGAGCTTTGGCAGGGCGGCGTTATGAATTCGCCCAAGACGGACTCCGCCGGCAAGCCCGCAACCCAGCATTTGGAAATCGGCGGCGGCGGGCCCTCTCCCTACGAGGTTTCGCAAAGCTTTAAAATCCCCGCCGGCATTAAAAACGGCAGGGCGGTATTTAGCTTTGAGGCGTGGCAGCGCAAGGCGAAATCCGCGAAGGCGGAGGTCTTTATAAACGGCAGGAAGGCGGCCTCCGCCCCGCTGAAGGGCGACGGCTCGCGTTGGACGCCGAACAAGCTCGAGGTAAAAAAGCTTAACGGCGGCGACAACGTAAAGGTGAGATTTTTCGAGGAGGACTCTCAAAACGAGGCTCTCGGCTGGCATATCGACAACGTAAAGTTCGTAATTCAAAAAAAATAAATCGTTGACAGATTTATAATTTTTGAGAGCTTATAGTAAAAATACTTTTTATTATGCCAACCGCGAAGAAAAAAGAAGGCGCGACCAATTACGAACGCTACCACATCCCCAACCTCAAGCGCGCGCTTGACGTTTTTGAGCTGCTTGCGAAAGACAACTCGGGGCTTACCCTTTCGGAAATAAGCTCCGCCACAAAGTACTCGAAAAACAGCATATTTAGAATCGTCTGCACGCTTCAGGACTGCGGCTACGTCGTAAAAGACCCCACGGGGCGCAAAATCATGATGTCAAGAAAGCTCGCCGCCCTCGGCTACGCGGGCTTCGGCGAGACCGACATCGTCGAAAAAAGCATGGACGTAATCCGCGCCATGCGCGACAAGTTCGGCGAAACCGCCATGCTCGGAACGCTCCTTAAGGACGAGTGCGTTATGATAGAGCAGGCGCCCGGCAGATTCCCGTTCAAATTTTTGGGCGAAATCGGCATGCGCATATCGGTTCAAGTTTCCGCCCCCGGCAAGGCGATTTTGGCGTACCTGCCCAAGGAGGAGCAGGAGGCGAGGCTCGAAAAAATGAAGTTCCAAAAGTTTACCGAAAACACGATTGTAAACAAAAGAAACTATTTCAAGGAGCTTGATGACGTCCGCAAAAAGGGCTACGCCTGCGACCGCGCCGAGGAAATCGCCGGCGTGCACTGCATAGGCGCGCCCGTATTCAACGCGCACGGCTACCCCGTGGCCTCGGTTTGGATTACCGGCCCGTCAAGCCGCCTGCCGCTCGAGCGCCTCGACGAAGTGGGCGTAGAGATAAGGGCGTTTGCGGACAAAATTTCAAGCCGCCTCGGCTACAACCTCTTTTAAAAAAGTTTATTTTTTTTCGGCAAATTTTAAAAGGCGGCTAAGGCCGCTTTTTTTGTTGCCCCAATTTCGGGGCGGGCATTGTTCGTTTTTTGCGTCGGAGATTTTTTTGCGGGGCGGATTTTTTTGTTCGCCGAAAAACCGCGCAAAGGGGCTCGTTTATTTTTTTTTCTTGAGAACCCGTAAAAAATCTTCAAAGTTTTAAGACAGCCTAAATATTTATGACTACAAAAGAACGGCTCGATAAATTTTTGCGCGCAGCGCCTTGCATCGACAAAAGCGCCTACGTCAGCCCCCACGCCGTAATTATAGGCGACGTAAAATTGGGAAAACTCTCCAGCATTTGGCCGGGGGCGGTTTTGCGCGCCGACATAAATTCGATAGAAGTGGGCGAGGGCACCAATAGTCAAGACGGCACAATGGTGCACCTCGCCGACGAATACGGCGTAAAGCTCGGCAAATACACGACTGTCGGCCACGGGGCGATTCTCCACGCCTGCGAAATCGGCGACGAAACTCTGATCGGCATGGGCGCAACAATCCTCGACGGCGCGAAAATCGGCAGCCAGTGCATAGTGGGCGCTAACGCCCTTGTAACAGGACGCACGCAAATTCCGGACGGCTCTTTGGTTATGGGCGCGCCCGCAAAGGTCGTAAAGGCGCTGTCTCCCGAAGCCCGCGCGAAAATCAAAAGCTGGGCGGTCAAGTATGTGGAGGTCGCCCGCGAGCACAAAAAGTTCTTCGAGGAAAAGGGCTTGGACTGCTCCGGCGCGGGCTGCGCCTTGCCCCGCAAACAATGATTTGGCGTTAATTTATCCGCAAATATTTCGATTATATTTTTAAACCCCCGCGTCTAAACAATAACAATTTTTTGGAAAAGGAAAAAATATGAAAAAACTAATGACAGCTCTCGGAATACTCGCTTTTGGAGTATTCGCTTTCGCCCAAACAGAAGCTCCCAAAGCCGCCTGCCCCAAAGCTCAGGCCGCTTGCGCGCAAGCCGCCAAAGAATGCCCGAAGGCTAAGGAATGCCAAAAGGCCAAGAAGTGCTGCAAGGCCGACGCCGCCAAGGATTGCGCCAAGAAGAAGGCGGAATGCCCTAAGGCTGAAACAAAATAACAAGGCAAAGCCCTTGACCTTCGGAAGCTTCGCTTCCTCTTTTGTTGTTATACGGCGGGTTAAGCAACCCGCTTTTTTTGTTTAGGCGGAGGCTTTTCGCGCCTTGAACTGCGCCAAAATCTCTGCCCCAAAAACAGCGAACTCTGTGCGATTTTATTTTCTTCTTTTTTAAGACTATTTTTTATTCGGATTTTTCTGAAAGAGCTATTAAACGAAGTTTAATGCGGGTAATTGCAGAAGGGGCGGGTTGACTAACCCGCCGCATAATCACATAAAATGCGCAAGCATTTTCCGTCGAGGGCGTAGCCTTCGACGAAAGCTCTCCTCAAAAAAAAGCCGTCCGAAAAATTTTCCGAACGGCTTTTTGCTTCTTAAAAGAGGAAAGTCTAAATTTACTTGCGCCTGCGGTACGCCGCAAAAGCCAAGGCGAGCGCTCCGAAGACTGCCGCGTATGTCGCGGGTTCGGGAACAACTTCAAAATTCAGGTAGAAAATTTGGTTAGCGATAGTATACGCCTTGTCGTCATCGCCGATAAGCTTCTTTACGGTGTCGCTTTCGATAATTTGCAAAATGTCGTCGTAATTGTCAAAGGAGATGCTTTGGCCGGAGCTGCTGCCGAACAAAGCCACCGAATACTGCCCTTTTTCAAGGCCTTTGATGTTTGTAAGGTCGACGATAAAGTCGCCCAAAATCTGCTTAAAGTATCTGCCGTTGAGGATTACGTCGTTATAGGTTACGGTTTCGCCGTAGCCTATCGCGTTTTCCGCGCCCAACAAGAATTTAAGTTGTCCGGAGCCGAAAACCTTAAATTCGTAGTTTGAATAGATCGAGTTTTTGCCCGCGGCGGTAAAATTGCCAAGCTCGTCCACATAGCCGAACTGCAAAAGCGCCGTTTTTTCCGCGCCGGCGGAGGAATTGCTATTGCCTACGTAGATTGAGTTGTTGCCTGTGGTTGAAATATTGGAGTCTGCCCCCGCGATAATAACTTGGTTGGAGGAGCCCGACTGCAGGCTGTTTCAATAATTTACGCCGAATATGCCGGTCGTCTCGATTTTGCCGCCGTCCAAAACGCGGACGATCGCCTTTGTGCCGCCTGCGGCGTCCAGATAAAAGGCTTTGCTATTGATTTTGCCGCCGTCGGACACTTCAAAAATCATAGTGCCGTTGTTGTTGGGGTTGAGCTTCCATTCGCCGCCGGCGTTCGCAACGGCGTTGTCGGTAACAAGAAATTTTGAGCCGCCGTTTACGGTCGAGCCGCGAAGTTCGTTGAACTTTGCCGTGAAGGTCGAGCCTTCGCCTTTTACAGTGATGTTGCTCCAGCCGCCGCTACCCCACGCGATGGTGCCGGCGTCGAAAACGCCGCCGTTTTCAACGGTTGTTTGCAGGCGGAAGTTGTACCAGAAATTGCTCGTTCCGGAGAAGGTCAAATTGCCGCCGTTGGTGATAATAAGCTCGCGGAGCGTGTCGCTGCTGCTGTAGGTAATGTTCGCGGCGGAGGCGGTGGAGTTAACCGTAACCGTAACATCCGGGTTGATATATACGGTGTCGCTTGCAGTCGGCAGGGTGCCGCCCCAAGTTTCGGGATCCGACCATTCTCCGGATTGGACGGCGTCCACGCGCGCATATGCCGTGGCCGCGCCGAAGAACAAAGACGCAATTAAAGAATATTTCGCTAAG
>JAGBOM010000151.1 GCA_017633865.1 Opitutales bacterium | reverse complement strand
TAAATGCGAAGCATTTACCCCGAAGGGGCGAGAACAGCGCGGATTTTGCCAAAGGCAAAACCAAGCGAGCGAGTCCAAATGCGCAAGCATTTTCCGTCGAGGGCGCAGCCTTCGCCGAGGGTCAAGGGCTAGCCCTTGTTTTGGCGAAGCGACACAGTTATTCGCCAAAAGCGCGAAGCCAAAACGCAATTGGCTAATCAAGAGGGCCGTCCATTAATAGATCGTGCGCGGCGGCTTTGGCGTCGGGGGAGGTTTCGCCTTTTTGGGTTGCGAGGCCGAGGACTCTAAATACGCTTTTTACGAGCATATTCGCCTGTTTTGTATCTATTCTATAGTCGATACTTGAAACCGCGACTATGCCCTTTCCGTTTTTGACTGTGGCAAGCACGGTTTTAAACGGCTTTTCGAGCTGTTCGTAGAGCAGCGTTTGCGCGCATTTTTCCTTTTCGGCGGCGTCGAAGAGCGACCAGTCTATATTGGCGGCCTCGAGCTTTGCCTCCGCGCCCTTTATGGGCTTAAGGTTCAGCGCGCGGCGGAAGATTTTTCTGTCGCCAAAGTGCTCGGCGGACGCCCTTTCGGAGAAGTACAAATCAACCGGGTGGAAGAAGTTTTCGTAGCCGTTTTTAGCCTTGAGGATTGTGCCCTCGAGCTTTACGGATTCCGCATTTTTTAGGACATTCTCTTTGACGCTCGGGCTAAAATCTTTGTCGGCTATCATAATCAGGACGACGGAGTCTTTCCGGTTTGAGAGCGTCTTGATTTTTGCGGCGAGTTCGGCGGATTGGCTTTCTGTAAGGTTTTCGCCGTCTGCTATGATGAATTTTGAGCTTTTAAGGTCTTTTGAGAGCGACACGCCTTTTTTGCGCAGGGCGGCGGCGAGGGTTCCGTTAAAGTCGCCGACAAATCCCGCCTCCGCGAATTTCGCGGCGGGCAATTCTTTGGGCTTCGGGTTTTTAAAGGCCTGCGGGTTTTTGGGCTCGGCGGAAACGACCTCGAACTTTTCGCCGCCCTTGAGCGCGGATTTTATCGCCTTGTAGTGCGCGAGCGGGCGCATGAAGGGCAGCGAGGGGTCGATTGCGGGGTTTATCGTAAAGATGTACGGTGGTATGCGTTCAAACTGGTAGCCGGGCTTGCCCTCCTCGTAGGGTTTGTTCGGGAATACGCCGTCGCCGAGGTTTGGCAGGCGCGAGAAGTCCGAATAGCCGTAGGGCAGGTGTTCGATGCCGAACCAGCAGATTTCGGAGGGAGAGAAGTACGCGAGGCGTTTTGCGGTTGTAGTCGCCATTCTGTAAAGGTCGCCGGCGAGAGCCTCGTTGCGCGCCGCGTATGAGTAGAACACGGAATCGCCCAGGTATTTATAGACTCTAAGCGGGTTGCCGTAGTATGTGGCGCCGAATTCGCCGACGACGAGCGGCTTGGGCTCTTTCAGGTTTTTTACGGCGGAGTCTATCGCGCCCGATATGTCTCCGTCGCCGAAGTGCCTGCTCCAGACGGGGAGTTCGCCGTTCATGTCTTGGTCGCCGTCGATGGTGACGAATGGTCTGGTGGGGTCGAGCGAAAGGGGGATTTTGGAGAGCGCGACGAGTTTTTTATCCCACTCGGCTTTTTCTTCGGGCGGCACTTTGTTTAGGTGGGGCAGGCTCATGGCGAACATTTCGTTGCCGACGCTCCAGCCGAGCACGGAGGGGTTGTTGCGGTAGCGTTTTACGAGGCGCTTTATTTGGTCGGCGGTGCGCTGCCAGGTGATTTCCTCTGTAAGGTTCGGGCGGATTGACGAGCCGAAAAGCGCGTCTTCGGCGAGCACCATAACGCCCGTTTCGTCGGCTACGTCGTAGTAGTATTTGGGCCAGGGCTGGGCGTGCGGGCGGACGGCGTTGCCGCCGAAGAGCTTTATCATTTCGTACCACGCGAATGCGAATCTGCGCGAGCAGATGTACGGGCCGAAGGGGTGCTGGAGGTCTCCGAAGGCGCGGATTTTTTTGCCGTTTAATGTTATGGAGTCGCCCTCGATTTTAAATTCGCGCCAGCCGAAGCGCGCGCTTTTTACGTCGGCCAACGTCTTTTGGCCGGCGCCTACAAGCGAGAAGTTCGCCATGTACAAATTCGGGGTGTCGGGAGTCCAAAACTCGAGGCCGCTTACGTCTTTGGAGGAGATTTTTACGGTTTTAGTTTCGCCCGATTTGATTGACACTTTTTGCGGGGCGAGGGTTAGCGCGGGCGTTTTCGCGAGAGTCCAGCGGGGCTCGGCGGCGTCGAGAACAAGCTTTGCGCGCTTGCCGAGGGGCTTGCCGTCGTCGAGGTTCAGGGCGGCGAGTTTTTCGAGGGCGGGGGCGTTTAGGTTTATCCATTTTGAAACGGAGCCCTTCAGCTCGAATTCCGCGTCGCTTTTGGTGGCGTTTGTAATTTCGGC
>JAGBOM010000150.1 GCA_017633865.1 Opitutales bacterium | reverse complement strand
GACCTCGAAAGCCTGCGCTCTCGCCTTGTACAGGTGCCTGTAAAAGGACGCGGAAATTCCCGGGTGCTGGAATCTTCTCGACAGCAGAAAAGTCAGCGTTTGAGACTGAAACTGCAGAACCGACTGCGCGCCTATCGCCTCTTTCGCCACGACTGTGGAGGCGAGCTTTTGGGTGTCTTTCAAGAGCTGGTCGGCGTAGCTTTTGGCCTCGGCGGCGCTTTTTTCCTTAGTTACGATTTTGAGCCTTTTGGGGTTTACGCCCTGCTGCTCCTTTGTGAGCTGCTCCTTGCTCTTTATAAAATTTTTCTCGTAGGACACAAGCGCGCGCTCGCTCGCCCTTCTGGCGCGCTCGGCCTCGACTTCGGAAACCTTGAAGTTTTTAAACTCGCCGCGCATTCTCCAAGTTTGGTAGACCGTGTTGGCGACGGTTATGGAGGCTCCGCCGTCAATGTCGTACTCGGCGGCGTCGTAGAGCTTGCTCCATGCGGTTTTAATGGCGTCGGAAGAGATGTCGGCGTTGTTGGCCGCCAAGATAGACGAGATTTCCGAGAGGATTTTCTGGTAGTTTTGAAAGTTCTCTCCGCTAAAATCAAGAGCCAAATACCGCTCGAAGCGCGCGCGCACAACTCTCGAATTGCCGATTTGGAAGGTCTTGCCCTTCCAGTTGAGGGTGCCGTCCTCAAGGTTCAGGCTGTCGGAATTGAAGTCGAAAATTTTGTCGGAAGTGCGCTCGAAGGTGCCGCTGTCAATCGAGAACCCCCGGGAGTCCGCAGAGACGGTTCCCGACGCCCCGCCGTTTTCGGAGGCGGGCCTTTGCGGCGGAGGCGAGGATTTCGGCAGTGTTTGCGAAAACGCGGCCGCCGCGAAAAGAAATACCGGCAATATGCTTTGGACTTTCATTTTAGAACTTCTCCGAATTTAAGACTTTTATCGCCCCGCTTGAAAGCACCCCCACTTCAAAAGTGTATTTCTGCCCCGGGTAAAGGTTTTGCGAAAGGCTTTTGGGCACGAACAGCGCGAGGGGCTCGCCGCCGCTAAGGTTCACGCACACGACCTTGCCCGCGGACTCTCCGTAGGCGAGCTGCGAGTCTATCTGGGCGTTCAGCTTATAGACGTTGCCCGCCAGCGACCCCGCGTCGGCGATGTAGGCGTCGTACGGGAACTCCGCGGCCTCCGAAACCGCCGCCCTCTTAAAATAAAAAGACGCCGCCGCGAACAAAACCGCCGCAAGCGGTATTATAAGAACAAAGATTACGGGGTTGAACTTCCTTTTCATTTGCCGAGATTTCCTTTCCCACAAAATAGCGCATTATAGCTAATTCCACTTCTTGTCATAACAGCCTTTAAAGACGAATGCAATTCCAAACAGCGCCTGAATCGAAAGCGCGAAAATCGAAAACGCGGGGCTTGCAATCCACTCCCACTGCCCCGAGGTCTGGATGAAGGCGTCGTAAACGCGGGTGTCGCGCATGCTCGACATATATCCCGCCCAGCCCCAGTAAGAATTTATTAGCGGCCTGCAAACCCACTTCAAGCATTCGGGAAGCGCGAGCACTATGCCCGAAAGCGGCAGCTGAAAGCCCACCAAATATATTGATACGATGTTCGCCCTGTCGGGAGATGAAAACAGCGCCGAAAAAGCCAAACACACCATGGCCATCGAAACGCACACGCCCGCGAGCACCGCGCTCTGCGTGAAAAACGAGCCGGGGAATCCGCAAATAAATTTCACAAACGCGCACATCCAAACGCCCTGAAAGAGAGCGAGCGCCCCCGCGAACGCTATTTTTGAAAGCGCGTAAACCCACGGCCTCAAGCCCAAAAGGCGCTCCTTCTCGTACAAGTCGCGCTCCGAGGCGATTTCGCGCGCGGCGGCGTTAGAGCCTATCAAGGTAAGCAAGACAACCTGAAAAAGTATGAGCCCCGTAACGAGCGTCGAAGCCCTCGCCGCCTCCAAAGAAAAGTTCAAGGCCGCCCTCAGCTCCTCCACCCCGCCCAAAGACCTTTCGAGCGCGAGCCCCTGTATTTGCGGAAGCCCGCCCATCGCGAAAATCACGACCACTATCGGGAAACCGAACGTTATGGCGGCGGTGAGGGTAAGGTAGCCCGCGTCCCTAAAAAAGAGCTTGAACCTGCGCGACAAAAGCGCGCGAAGCTGGCCGAAAGCCCCCGGGCGCTCTGCCGTTTTGCGCGGCTTGGACCGCGCGTATTCGGCGGAGTAGTCGGGCAAAGGCGGGCGCTTTGAAATCCAGTATTCAAGCCCTTTTTCGTTCAAGACGTCGTAAAGCTTCAAGGGGGAGTCGATTTCAAAATGCCCGTTTAGCTCCTCGGGGCTGCCCTGAAAGACGACCTCCCCCTCGAATACGACCGTTACGCCGTCGAAATAGTCGAGCTTCGCGAGGTTGTGGATTATGCAGATTACGGTTTTGCCGTCGCGGCGGCACAGCGATGAAAGCGTTTCCAGAATCGAATTTTCGGAAAGGGGGTCGAGGCCGCTTGTAACCTCGTCGCAAAAGAGCGCGGGCGGGTCGGCGGCAAGCTCTATGCCCAAGCCTATGCGGCGCAGCTGCCCGCCCGAAAGGCTTTCTATAAGCTTGTCGGAATGCGCGTCGAGGCCTATGGTTTGCAGGATTTTGCGGGCGCGGGAGGCCGCGTTTTTCTCGGAGGCGTCGCTGATTTTTATGGCGTTAACAAGAGTCTCCAAAACGGTGAGCTTAGGGTGGGCGCAGGTGAACTGCGGGGCGTAGCCGACTTTGCCGACAAGATCCTCGCTTCTGCCGAATTTTTCGCCGCAAAAAAAAGTTTCGCCGCCGCATTTTATTATGCGGGTCATCGCCTTTAAAAGGGTGGTCTTGCCGCAGCCGCTGGGGCCGATTACGGCGTTCATGGCGCGGGGCTTAAACGAAACTTGCGCCTCCGACAATATCGGCCTCTCCGCCCCCGGGACTTTTACTGTTAGATTTTTGCAGCTTAGCATTTGAAAAATATGTCTTGCATAAAACGGTTGACTTTCAAGTTATCGCAATAAAAATGTCGAATTGCAACAATGAAAATAAAACTTATAGCGTCGGGTTTGGCCGCGCTCGCCCTCGCGGCGGCATCGGCTTTCGCCGAATTTGAAAAAGTCGGCGGGGAAATCAAAAACAAGAGCGTATTTTCCGTCGAATTCGCGAACGGGACTTCGTTCTTCGCCTCGGCGCAAAAAATCTCCTCAATATCCTTCCAGCGGTATTTGACGCAGGAGCTTGAAATTTCGGAAATCGACATAGACGAAGACTCGGGGACTCTCATTAGAATCTACTGCGCCTCCGCAGTTTCAGACCCCGTTTCCGCCGCATCAAACTCCGCCTCAAACCTGCCCGAAGCCCTAAAAAAATACTCCGACGCGGGGCTGGGCATGGCGGAGAAGGCGAAGGGGAAAATCCCCCCGCAATACCTGCCCAAGGGAGTATCGACAGTCCACAAAAGCTACCCGAGCACAACCCACGCGAAAACCGTCGAGTTCGCCGTGGCCGACCCCGAAGGCCTACTGAGCCTCTACACAATGCTCGCGAAGGACTTTTCAGGCTACGAAAACCAGCAAAACAGCCGCCGAAACCGCGAGGCCGCCCCCGCCCCCGCGACAAGCCTCGGCGGCAACATCTACCGAGAAAAATCAGAATAATAAATCCATGAACTTTCAAAAAATCCTAAAATCCATACCTCTATTTTCCTGCGCCGCCGCAAGCGCCGCGGCCGAGCCCTCCGCGCCAAAGGAGGCGGAAATAAACGATGTAATCGCCTTCGGCGGGCAGAACTACCTCGTCGTCCACAAATTCGGAACTTTTCCGCAGTACGAGGAATTCCAGCGCAACGCGCAAATCATGCGCACCTCCTACGCCGCCATGGAAAAGCTCTCCGCGCAAATAAAAAGCGAGGGGGACGCCTCCGCCGCAAGCGCGCTATCGGCGCAGTTAAAGCGGCTGCAAAGCGTTTTTTCGGAAAACGAAAAGGCCATGCGCGCGGGCTACAACTACGTTTCCTCAAGGCAGTACGCGGCCATGTTCTACAAATCGAACATATGCGTGCCGATTACGGGCGAGGAGGCCTCGTCTTTAAAACTCGGCGACGGCTCCAAAATCGAGGCGGGCTCCATTATAAAAGACTCCGCGGGAAACCTCTACGCGAGGAGGTCGTCGATAGTAGGCGTAAAGGAAAACATGGAATTTCAGCGCGCGATGTACCTTGCCCTTTCAAGGCGCATGGAGCTTAAAAAGCTTAGGGATTCCCTCGCCGAAACTACCGACGCCGAAAAAACCGCGCAAATCGCGGCCGACATCGCCAATCTTGAAAAATCCCTCAAGGGCGACGAAAAAACCCTGCGCGAAAACTACGGGCTTGAAATCGGCAAAAAATACCTCGTCGAGATAGAAAAATCCTTCCTCGTAATGCAAATATCGCCCGAGGAGCTCGAAAAGATAAACGAGGAAAAGGCCAAGCTTAACAAGAACTGACGCCTTCCGCGGCGCGGCACACCGCACCGCAAAAATCCGCCCCGCAAAACGGCGCAGGCGGATTTTTTGTTTTAAATTTAGGGAGCTTCGGGGGGGTTGCGCTTTTTGCGAAAAATTTTCGCGCGGGGGAGTATTTTTTTGCGGGCGCGGGTTAAAGAATGAGCATCGCGTCGCCGTAGGAAAAGAATCTGTAGCCCTTTTCAATCGCGATTTTATAAAGGTCTTTCAGGATTTCGATTCCGTCCTCCTTGCCCGGCGCAAGAAACGCCCCGACAAGGCACATCAAGGTGGAGCGCGGCAGGTGGAAGTTCGTTATGAGTGCCCCGCACGAAATTATTTTCTGCGGCGGGTACACGAAAAGCGACGCGCTTGAAATGTACGGCCTGCTCAAATCCGCGTCGGGATTTTTGCGGCAAAAGTCCTCGCCCGCCCGAAGGGATGTCGTGCCCACGCACAGGATTTTTTCGCGCGGGGCGGTTTTTAGGATTTTGAGCGTTTCGGGCGGAATCTCGTAGGTTTCGGAGTGCATTTCGTGCTCCTCGACTTTTTCGCGCTGAATGGGCTTGAAGGTGCCTATGCCCACGTGCAGCGTCAGATTTGAAAAAGTGTTGCCCGAACTTTTAAGGCGCTCGATGAGCTCCGGCGTAAAATGTAGCCCCGCCGTGGGCGCGGCCACGGCGACGCGCTTTTTAGCGTCGGCGTAAACGGTTTGGTAGCGGGCGTTGTCTTCGGCGCGCTCGGCCTCGGAAAGGCTGCGGCTTCTGACGATGTAGGGCGGCAGCGGCATTATGCCGATTTTTTCGCTTAGCCTAACAACGTCGCCGAAGGCGTTTTCCTCAAAGTCCACAAGGGCGCGGCCGTCGCCGAATTTTTCGAGCACCCTCGCCCTAAAAACGCCCTCGACTCCGAACTCCGAGCCCTCGGCGAGCCTTTTTGCGGGTTTTAGCATGGCAATCCACTTTGAGTTTTCGACGGCGTTTAAAAGGAGGCACTCGACGTTCGCCCCGCTCGGCTTTTTGGCGAAGATTCTCGCCTTCAAAACGGCGGCGTCGTTTCTTATAAAATTGAAGCTTGCCCCGAGCGCGCCGGGCAGGTCGGAAAATTTCAGATGCGAAACCTCCCCGCTCGAGCGTTTGTAAACGAGCAGCCTCGATTCGTCCCTTTTGGCGGCGGGGTGCTGGGCGATGCGGTCTTTGGGGAGGTCGTAGTCTAATCTTGAAGCGTCCATTTTTATAAAGAGAAAATATTTTTCACAAAAACCGCCGCGAGTCAATCCGCTTAATCGCGCCCCGCAAAGAGGCGGAGCCGCCAAAAGCGCGGGAGAGCGAAAAAACATCAAAAATATCGTTGTAAATAAAATAAATTCGCCAAAGAATACGCAAAGAATTTTATGGAATATTTTTACTCCACATTCCGCAACCTTTTCGATTTCAGCCTCAACACCGAAAACGCGCTTTTAATAGGCTCGATAATGCTCTTTTTAAGCATTTTGGCGGGCAAGGCGGGCTACAAAACCGGCTTGCCGATATTGCTTTTGTTTTTGGGAATCGGCATGGCCATGGGCGAGGACGGCCTCGGGCTGAAATTTTCCGACGCCCGCGTCGCGCAATTTATCGGGACGGTCGCCCTCAGCATAATACTGTTTTCGGGCGGCATGGACACTAAAATAGAAAACGCCCGCCCCGTCTGGAAGCAGGGCTTGATTCTCTCCACAATAGGGGTTTTTCTTACGGCGCTCATTACGGGCGGGTTCATTTATTCGGTAAGCCACATGATTGGCGGGAATTTC
>JAGBOM010000149.1 GCA_017633865.1 Opitutales bacterium | reverse complement strand
CCTGTCGGTTTCGAGCTGGCTTTCGCCCGCGCCGCGCTGGGTTACGCCGCCGCCGCGCTGGCGGCTTAAGTGCGTCCAAGAGCGCTTGAGGCGCGGCAGCGAATATTTTAGGCGGGCGAGCTCCGTCTGCAAAACGGCCTCCTTCGTGGCGGCGCGGCGGGCGAAGATTTCCAAAATAACCTCCTGGCGGTCTATCACGCATTTGCGGCTGTCGCGCTCCCAGTTGCGCTGCTGGGCGGGGCTTATGGCGTTGTCGAAAATTATGAATCCGCACTTTAGCCTGTTCGCCTTCGCCTTTATTTGCGCGAACTTTCCGCTGCCCACAAGATAATGCGCGTGAAGCTCCCGCAGTTTTACAAGCTCCAAGCCCGCCACTTCAAAATCCAGATTTTGCGCGAGCTCCTTAAGCTCGTCCAACAGCCCCGCGGCCTCCTCCGCCGGCTCGCCGTCAAGATACGCCCCGACAAGCAAAGCCCTGCGGCGCGCGTTTTCTTTAACTTCGGCAAATCGCTCCATGTATTACAACAACCGCGCGGGCGCGCCCAAAACCCCCGAATCTTCGTTTTTCATTTTGCGCTCCCGCTTGATTTTTCGGCGGATTTTTGCGGGGGCTTCGCCGAGCCGCCATCGGCATATTTCGGGAAGAACGCCAGCGCCTCCCGAACCTGCATGCGCATTCCGAAAACCGTGAAGTTCCGCGAGCGCAGCTTGTAAAGCGAGTATCCGCTCCACGCGACCGACTTTGAGCCCGAAAGCCTCGCGTAGACGGACAAGTCCACATAGCTTCTAAATCCGCCGTCAAAAAAGCCGTAGCCCGAATCGTATACGGACGGGTATTTCGCAAACTCCCGCGGCGACGGCAGGCTCCACTCCACATAAACGGGCGTTAAAGTGAAATCGGCAATGCTCTCGTCGAAAACCCTTTCGTAGCCCTTTTCCGCGAGCGATTCGGAAATTTGGCTTTGCAAAATTTCGTCGATTTGCGCGCGCCTAAAAATGCCGAGCACATATCCCCCGCCCTGCGATGTTTTTATAAAATAGGTTTTGCGCCCCTCGAAATCTCGGCTATTCTGCGGGTTAAAAACCGCGCAGCCGGCAAGCGAAATGGCGGCTAAAACCGCAAAAACAAGTCTCGGCAAAAGTTTTTTCATAGGCAAAAGAATCGTAAAAAAGAATTTTTTAGTATGGGGCGAGCGGCTTTGAGGGCAGAAGCGCGAGCGTCGAATTTTGGGAGGGCAAAAGCGTTTGCGGGGCAATCCACGCCGAAAAGGCAATCATGGCGGCGTTGTCGCCGCAATACTTGCGCTCGGCGGGCAAAAACAGCGCGCCCGCCCGCTTTGCGCAGCCTTCGAGGGCAACCCGCAGGGTTTTGTTGTTCGCCACCCCGCCCGAAAGCCCGAAGCTTTTGTAGCGTTTTTTTGAAAGGAAGTATTCGCACCTTTTGCGCAGCTGCTCGACAACCGCGAACTGGTAGCCCGCGCAGATGTCGGGCAAATCCGCGTCGGCATGGGGCTCGCGCTCCAAAAAATATCGCAGGCTCGTTTTAAGCCCCGAAAAGCTGAAATCGGGGTCGTCCTCCGGCTTTCGGGCGGAGCCCTTCGGGAAATGGAAGCGCTTTTTGTCGCCGCCGAGCGCCGTTTTTTCAAGAAGGGGGGCGCCGGGGTACGGCATGCCGAGCATTTTTGCGCCCTTGTCGAGGGCTTCGCCTGCGGCGTCGTCCAAAGTTTCGCAAATTAAAGACATTTTTGCGGACTCGTCCACCTCGAACAAAATCGAATTTCCGCCCGACACCAAAAGCCCCAAATGCGGCAGAAGCTCCCCGAAAAACCGCCTTTCAAAATCCGCGGGGCTTTCCGCGTGGACGGAAATGAACGGCGAGTACGCGTGCCCCGCCAAGTGGTTCGCGCCCCAAAGCGGCTTTTCGAGCGCAAGCGCGAGCGCCGAGGCGCAGGAGATGCCCATCGCAAGGCAGTTGGCAAGCCCGGGGCCCGAAGTGGCGACGATTTTCGAGATTTTTTGCGCGTCGAAATTTTCGTCTAAAAGCGCGGCCTTTATCAGGCGCGGCAGCTTTTTAAGGTGCTCGGTGCTCGCCAAGTCGGGAACGACCCCGCCGTAAAGGGCGTGCAGGTCTATTTGGGTGTGGATCAAATTTATCAAAACTCCGCGCGCGGGGTCGAATAGCGCGACTGCGGACTCGTCGCAGGAGCTTTCTATCGCCAATATTTGTCCGGATTTTTCCATGGCTACATTCTTAGGCGCCTGCGCGGGGCGGCCACGCGCGCGGAAGGCTCATCGCCCGCTTCGCCGCCGCTTTCGAGATTTGGGGCGGAAGCGTCGTCGGGCAGGGTTTCGTCGTACAAATCGTCAAACCTGCCGTCGCGGCGGAACGAGAACGTCGCGCTTTTTGCGACAATCAGGTGCTCGATAAAGTTTATGCGTATGGACTTGCACGCAAGCGACAAAGTCTGCGTAAATCGTATGTCATCGAACGACGGGCGGGCGTCTCCATTCGGAGGGTTGTGGGCGAGCACTATGGAAGTCGCTCCGAGGCGTATGGCGGTTTCCACAATCTTGCGGATGTCCACCTTCGCCATGTTCGCGCTGCCCTCGAAAAGCCTTACCGCGCCGCCGGGCATAAGGCGCAGCTCCGAGTCGAAGCAGGCCATGTCCAAAACCTCCCTCGCCTCGCCGTCCATGCGCGCGCGGAAGAACTCTATGAGCTTGTCTATCGAGTCGAGCTCCAGCCGCTCCTGCTCCAGCACCTGCATGTGAAAAAGCGGTATCAGAGCCCTGATGAATTTTATTAGGCAAAACGAGCCTTCGCCCAGGCCGCCAACCGAAAGCAGCGCGCTTTCGTCGGCGTTCAAGACGGATTTCAGGCTGCCGAAGCGGCGCATTAAAACTTTCGCGATCGGCTTTACGTCCTTGCGCGGAATAGCGAAGGTAAGAAGAAGCTCCAAAATTTCATACTCCGCCAAGGCCGACATTCCGCCCGACAGAAACCGCTCCCTAAGCCTCGACCTGTGCCCCCGCCTGTCCCGCGATTCGTCCATTATTTTTTCGGGAAATGGTTGATGAAGGCCTGCCCCGCGATTTTCAGGGGGTTTTTCAGGCCGTCCAAAAGGTATTCGCGGGCGTTTTCGACAGCGGTTTTCAAGTCTTCCGACAGGGCGAGGCGGGCGGCTATCGCCGCGCTCAGGGTGCAGCCGCTGCCGTGGGTGTTTACGCCGCATACGCGCGG
>JAGBOM010000148.1 GCA_017633865.1 Opitutales bacterium | reverse complement strand
CGCGCCATAGGCGTATTTTGGGACGGCAAGCTGCCGCAAATCGAGGGCTTGGGCTACGGCATGGCGCTTGTCGGCGGCAACTCCTACGAGGGCTCGAGCGCGAGCCTCGCAAACTACGACGGCAACAACAATCTTTCAATATACCTAAACGCCTCGTACGCGGGCTCGAAGATTATTTCCGACCGCGAATTTAAGTACGAATTCGGCCTGAACTACGGCTACGCAAACGGCGGATACGTCGCCGACAACAGAAAGAACGAAATGTGGGGGCTGAACCCGTACATCACCCTTTCGTACAGGGGCGCGAGCGCGACGCTCGAATATTTCGTGCAGAGCGTGAAAAACGGCGCGGAGCTTGACAAAAAGGCGCTCCCGCAGGGCTTCAACGCGATTTTCGCCTACCGTTTCTCGCTGGGGGCCATCGGCGACTTGGAGCCCGTGTTTAGAATCTCCATGCTCTCCACCGACGGCATGGGCTTTAACCCCATCGCCACAAACCCGTACGAAAACACCCAGCGCCTTGGCGGCGCCCTTTACGACGACGCCCAAACCTACTACTTCGGCGCGAATTGGTACATCATAAATTCCGTAAAATTCTCTTTGGGCTACGAATGGGGGCAGTTCACAAACCCCGTAAACGCCGCCGCAAGCTCAAACGGCAAAGTAACCTCCAACATGGTTAGAGCCTCGCTTCAGGTGCTGTTTTAAAACACCGCCCGCTTGGGCTTAAAAAATCCCGACCCCGCGGGCTGCGCCAACAGTTCCGAAGCGTCGGGATTTTTTTGCGGCTTTTACTTCCGATTTTTTTCGGGATTCGCGCAAATACTTATGGAGGCAAAGCGCAAAAGAATCGGGATTTTTTCTTTCGCGCAAAAAATTTTTTTTGGGGGGGTATTTGTTCGGCGCGGATTTTACTTGTTCTTAAAAGCGTCAAGCTCGACCTCGAACATAAGATCCGCGCGGCAGACCGTGCTGTATGAGGGAACGTGCGGCAGATTTAGCCCGCGCGATTTTTGCCAGTCCAAAAACGTCTTGTAAAATTCGGGCTTCATGCAGTAAACGACGCTTCTGAGAGTGTCGGAAAAATCCATGTTTCTCGACTTCAATATGCCTTCTATTACCGACATCGTAAGCTCGACCTGCTTTGAAATGTCGCCAAAATAAAGAGTTTTGCCGTCAGGCGAAATGCTCGCCGTTCCCGAAACCATCACGCGGCGGTAGCTGTCGAAGTCGAGCTCGACGGCTCTTGAAAACGAGCTTCCGTATTCCGTTGCGCCGCCCTGAAGCGGGCTTGGAATCTCGCGGATTTTTTTGCGCGCGGGGGCGTCTTTAACGGCGATTAGCCCGCACTGAATCCGCGTTCCCGCTGGGTTTGGCGCGCCTATGCCGGTGCTCGCTGGCAAAAGCCCGTCAAATACGGAGTTGTCCCTGAAAAATTTTGTGCGGCCGCGGTTGAAGTCGGAATACCAGCCGAGAATGTCGAAGTTGTAAAACCAGGTTCTTGCGGTGTCGGAAAATTTGAAGCCGTTTTTTTCGAGGGCAAGGCGCATGTCGTTAATGACGCCCTCGGTGTAAACGTTTAAAGGCCTTCCGTTTACGGGCACAGTCGCGCCGAAAATCCGGCAGTATTTCTCGCCCCCCGCCTCGAATACGGAAGTCTTTATGCCGTTTTGGATTTTGTACTCCGCGCCCGCGCCCGACACCGCCGTAATGTGCGCTCCCGCAAGCTCGATTGGCGAATTTTCGTCAAGCGGCAAAACATGGTTTAAGGGGCAGCCTTGCGCGCTTAAATCCTCCAGAAATTCTGAGACAAAGCCCGCGTATTTTTTCGGCGCGAAAACTTCTATGGCGACAGGCTTTGCGCCCGCGCCCTTAAGCTCCCGAGCCAAATCTTCAAGAAGCGCCTTAGCCCGAGCGGGCGATTCAAAAACAAGCGCCCGGTGAAGCTCCCTCGCGCCCGCCGACAAATTTAAGTCCCTTGCAAAATTCATTTATAATCCCCCCGCAAAAAAAATGTATAAAACCGTTTTTTTGTTCGCTTATAAAACTACGTTTGCCCCGTAAAAAAATCAAGCACATTCTTTTTTGCGCGAACCCGCCTCTTGCCGTTTTTGCGCCCAAGAGCCCAAATATATAAACAAATTCCCAAAGCCCGCTCCCGCGCCGGGTAGGGGTCAAAATCTGTAGTCTCTTTCTGGGTGGGGCTGGTATTTTTTGCCTTTCATATATTCCCGGTATTTTTTCAGGGCGGCGGGGTCTTTATGCTTGGGGTTGTATTCCCCCGCGTATATTTTTATTATGATTTCGTCCGCCAATTTTTCGTCCAGAATTTTTAGGCAGTATATCGCGAAATCAAAGTCTTTGGGCACCAAATACCCGATATAGAAATTTTGCCAGCAATATGGATATTCGCCGGAAAGCAATATAGCGTTGCATCTTTCTATGTCTAAATCAAGGCCTATCCCTTTGTAGTTTTATAGCCTATGCGCACATTCCGCGTTTTTTGCGGCGGCTTGACCGCGGCGCCGCCCGCAAACGCCGCGCAAATCGGAAGTAAAAAGAGCATGCATATGGCAGGGCGCACGGGTTAAGAGTGGAAATTCACGAAACTTAGTCGAATTTTTCTTCGCGGTATTTTTCGGACAGTTTTAAAGCTTCCGCAATTTGCGCGGAAGACAGCTCTTTCTCCAATTTTTCCATGGCAATGTCGGCGTAAAAATTTCCCTTTTTTGCGGCCGACGCATACCAGGCGCACGCCTTTATTTTATCTTGGGCTACGATTGCCCCTTTATAATAGCAGTCGCCAAGTTCTTTTTGAGCCAGACTGTGCCCCTGCTCGGCGGCCTTTTTGCACAAATTGAAGGCTTCCTGCGGATTTTTCTCGACCCCGTATCCGTTGTTATAACAAACCCCCAGAAAAAATTGCGCGTCCGCAAGGCCTTGGCCGGCGGCCTTTTTTAGCCATTTGGCAGCTTCCTGCGGATTTTTGCTTGCGACAACTCCGTCCGCATAATAATTCGCCAGTTTATATTGGGCTTGGGCAAGGCCTTGCTCCGCCGCCTTTGAGAACCACTTAAAAGCCTCCTGCGGGTCTTCGTCAATTGGGGACTCCTGCGTTATCCCCAAGTAAAATTGCGCGCGCGCATCGCCTTTCTCGGCGGCTTTTCGGAGGCAATCTTGCGCCTGCTGGGGCGTTATGGTTGAATCGTCTTTGCGCGCGTATAAAAGAGCCAATCTTGCGTCGGCGGCTTCAAATCCCTGCGCGGCGAGTTTGCTAAACAGCTTAAACGCCTTCTTTTCGTCTTTTTCCACGCCCTTTCCCTCTTCATAAGAGCAGCCCAAAAGATACTGGGCGAGCATGCAACCCTGTTCGGCGGCCTTTTTTAGCCATTTAACGGCCTCTTGATAATTCGGCTTAACCACGCCGCCATTATAATAAATAATTCCCAAATCGCATTGCGCAAAAACGTAGCCTTGTTCGGCGGACTTTTCGTACCATTTAATCGCTTCTTGCGGATTTTGCTTAACCGCGCCGTCGGGTACTTCATAATGCCCGGCCAATATAAATTGCGCCCTCGCGTCGCCGCGCTCTGCGTCTTTTTTTATCCTGCTAAAATCCGATTGTTCCGAATCAGAACAGGCCGACAAAAACAACCCCGCCGCCCCAAGCAATAAAAATAATTTTTTCATGGCAAACGTTTTATAACAACTTCCCAAAATCAAATCAAGCCTTTAATTAAAAAAGAAGAAAGAAAAAACGTTCTATGCTCTCGATTTTGGCGAGCGATTTTGGATGCGGAAGCAGGCGCGAGGAACAAAAAAGCTTGGAATAGAATTTACATTCATTCCAAGCTTTTTTTGACGAAGCAACGAACTTCCGCGCCAAAAGCGCGAAGCCAAAACTATATTATTCCGGGAATTGAGATTGAATTGCTCCCGTCCGCCATTACGGACTTTTCGGTTCTGCCCACAATCTTCGCCTCTATGCCGAAAGATTCAGCCGCTTCTATGACCTTGCCGGCGTCGGCCTTGTCGCAATAGATTTCGAGGCGGTGGCCCATATTGTAAACCTTGTACATTTCGGCGTCGGAGGTGCCGCTTGCCCGCTGTATGGCTCTGAATATGGGCGGCGGCGCAAAAAGGTTGTCCTTAATAAAATGCACTCCGTTGCCGAATCGCACGCACTTTGTCTGCCCCCCGCCCGAGCAGTGGATTATGCCCTTGATTAGCCCGGGGTGTTTTTTAACGATTTTTGCGACGACGGGCGCGTAGGTGCGCGTGGGCGAAAGTATAGCCTCGCCCACGGTCATATCCGATTCGGGGAGCTTGTCCTCAAACTTGTAGGGGCCGCAGTAGAGCAGGGACTTATCTACGTTTTTATCGTAGGTTTCGGGATAT
>JAGBOM010000147.1 GCA_017633865.1 Opitutales bacterium | reverse complement strand
TTGGAGTTTATGCGAATCATAAACGAGCCCACCGCGGCTTCGTTGGCGTACGGGCTTGAAAAGAAAAGCGACGAAACAATCGCCGTTTACGACTTGGGCGGCGGCACATTCGATATATCCGTTCTCGAGATCGGCGACGGCGTTTTTGAAGTGAAGGCCACCAACGGCGACACCCAGCTCGGCGGCGACAACTGGGACTCCGCCATTATCGACTGGCTCTTCGACAATTTCAAAAAGGAGAACGGCATAGATCTCAAAGCCGACCCCATGGCGCTCCAGCGCCTGCGCGAAGAGTCCGAAAAGGCGAAGATAGCCCTTTCCACATCGCAGTCCACCGACATAAACCTTCCGTTTATCACCGCCGACGCGAGCGGCCCGAAGCACCTGAACGTAACCCTCACCCGCGCAAAGCTCGAACAGCTCACGCAGGATCTTCTAAACAGATCCGTAAAGCCGTTTGAGGCTTGCCTTAAAGACGCCGGCATAAGCTCGGGCGACATCAACGAGCTCGTTCTTGTCGGCGGCATGACCCGCATGCCCGCGGTTGTCGAGCTTGCGGAGAAGCTCGCGGGCAAGAAGCCCCACCAAGGCGTAAACCCGGACGAAGTCGTCGCCAGGGGCGCGGCAATCCAGGGCGGCGTTTTGCAGGGCGAGGTAAACGACGTTTTGCTTCTGGACGTAACCCCCCTTACGCTTTCAATCGAAACGGCGGGCGGCGTGTCCACCCCGATGATTGAGCGCAACACCACCATTCCTAAGAAGGCGACTCAAATATTCTCGACCTACTCCGACAACCAGACCGCCGTCGACATCAAAATCCTCCAGGGCGAACGCCCCATGGCGCGCGACAACAAATTGCTCGGCAACTTCCGCCTCGACGGCATACCTCCCGCGGCGCGCGGCATTCCGCAAATCGAAGTCACCTTCGACATCGACGCAAGCGGCATTTTGCACGTTTCCGCCAAAGACAAGGGCACCGGCAAGGAGCAGCAGATTTCCATCACGGGCTCGAGCGGCCTCTCCAAAGAGGACGTTGAGCGCATGAAGAAAGAGGCCGAAATGAACGCCGCCGAAGACAAAAAGCTTAAGGAGACCGTGGAGGCGCGCAACGAGCTCGACAACCTGTCCTACCAGATTGAAAAGCAGGTCAAGGAATTGGGCGACAAGCTCCCCGCGGACGCCAAAAGCAAGCTCGAAGCGGCCGTTGCGGACGCCCGCAAGGCTCTCGAAAACAAGGACGCCGACGCCGCGGCTCTCAAGGCCGAAATCGAAAAGTTCAACAAGGTTCTGCAGGAGCAGGCCGCGGCCATGCAGGCGGCGGCGCAGCAGTCCGCAAAGCCCGAGGCCGGCGCAGGCCAAGCCCAGGGCGGCGCTGAGCAGAAGTCCGGCAAGAAGGACGACGTTGTCGACGCCGACTTCGAGGTTGTCGACGACGACAAAAAGGAAAACAAATAATTGAAAAACCGAAGCGGCTTATAAAGTTTCCCAAAAAAAACTTTGTAAAGCCGCCTCGTTTATGCTTGAATCCTCTCTTTATTTAAAACGAATTTTTAAACAACATCAAAAAAATATGGCAAAAGTATCCATCCAACCTCTCGGCGACCGCGTTTTGGTAAAACAGGTCGAAGAAAAAGAACAAATCAAGGGCGGCATCATCATTCCCGACGCCGCCAAGGAAAAGTCCCAGGAGGCGACCGTTGTCGCCCTCGGCACCGGCAAGCTCGACGAAAACGGCAAAAAGTCCGCCTTTGAAGTCAAGGTGGGCGACAAGGTCCTAATCGCGAAGTACGGCGGCACCGAAGTAAAATGCGGCGAGGAAAAATTCACGCTCCTGCGCGAAGACGACATCCTCGCAATCCTCAAGTAATAAAAATTTAGAAAGAAGTTATCCATTATGGCAAAACAGATTATTTTCGACGAACAGGCGCGCAAAAAGGTTCTCAAGGGCGTTGAAATCCTCGCCAAGGCCGTGAAAACGACCCTCGGCCCCAAAGGCAGAAACGTCCTTATCGACAAAAAATTCGGCGCCCCCGTAGTAACTAAGGACGGCGTGACAGTCGCCAAGGAAATCGAGCTTGAAGACCCCTTTGAAAATATGGGCGCGCAGATGGTCCGCGAAGTCGCCTCTCGCACGAACGACAACGCCGGCGACGGCACCACAACCGCGACCGTCCTCGCCGAGGCCATCTACCGCGAAGGCCTGCGCAACGTATCGAGCGGCTGCAACCCGATTTTCCTCAAGCGCGGCATCGACAAGGCTATCGACGCGGCAGTTGCGGAGCTCCACAAGAACTCCAAGTCCGTTAAGGACCGCGAGGAAATCCGCCAGGTCGCAACCGTTTCCGCGAACTGGGATTCCGAAATCGGCGACATCATCGCCGACGCCATGGACAAGGTCGGCAAAGACGGCACTATCACCGTTGAAGAAGCCAAGGCCATCGAAACCACTTTGGACGTCGTCGAAGGCATGCAGTTCGACAAGGGCTACCTCTCCCCGTACTTCGTAACGAACGCGGAAGCCATGGAGGCCGTTCTTGAAGACGCCTATATCTTGATCCACGAAAAGAAGATTTCAAACCTCTCCGAGCTTCTGCCCGTATTGCAGGCCGTCGCAAAGACCGGCAAGCCCCTTATGATTATCGCCGAAGACGTCGAAGGCGAAGCTTTGGCGGCTCTCGTCGTAAACCGCCTGCGCGGCACCTTGAACGTCTGCGCGGTCAAGGCTCCCGGCTTTGGCGACCGCCGCAAGGCCATGCTTCAGGACATCGCCGTTCTTACCGGCGGCAGATGCATCACCGAAGACCTCGGCATCAAGCTTGAAAACGTCCAGATTGCCGATTTGGGCAAGGCAAAGCGCATAACGGTCTCCAAGGAAAACACCACAATCGTGGAAGGCGCGGGCAAGTCCTCCGACATCCAGGCAAGAGTAAAGCAAATCCGCCGCGCAATCGAGGAAACCACCTCCGATTACGACCGCGAAAAGCTCCAGGAACGCCTCGCAAAGATGGCGGGCGGCGTCGCGGTAATCAACGTCGGCGCGGCTACCGAGCCCGAAATGAAGGAAAAGAAAATGCGCGTTGACGACGCTTTGCACGCCACAAGGGCGGCCGTTGAAGAAGGCATTTCCGCGGGCGGCTCCGTAGCCTTGCTGCGCACCGCAAAGGCTGTAGAAGCCTTGCAGTTCTCTTTGGAAGGCGACGAAGCAATAGGCGCTGCGATAGTCCGCAGGGCAATCGAAGCTCCCCTCCGCCAGCTCTGCGCAAACGCGGGCGAAGAAGGCGCGCTGATTGTGAAGGAAGTCCTCAAGAGCAAGGGCGGCATGGGCTACAATGTCGCGACCGGCAAGTTTGAAGACCTCTTCAAGGCAGGCGTTGTCGACCCGACAAAGGTGACCCGCACGGCATTGCAGAACGCGGGCTCCGTTGCGGGGCTGCTGCTCACAACCGAATGCATGATTTGCGACAAGCCCGAAGAAAAGAAGCCCGCTATGGATCCTTCCATGATGGGCGGCATGGGCGGCGGAATGATGTAATTCCACTCGCGCTAAAAAAAGTGTAAAAATTTCGCGGGCGGCAAATGCCGCCCGCTTTTTTTGTCCGCTTTCCCCGCGGATTTTTTGCGAAATTTTGCGCCGTTTTTTTTGCCCGGGGCTGGCGGCATTTTGGCGCGGGGCGCTGCGCCCTTGACATTTTCGGCGAAAGGCGGCAATATAAAATAATCGTGGTTTATCGGGATTTAAATACGGCAATAGACGTCGGCGCGAGCGCCCATTTAATTGAAATGGACGGCATTCGCCTTTTGCTCGACTGCGGAATGCACCCGAAAAAGCTCGGGTTCGAGGGTTTGCCGAATCTGTCCGCGATTGAGGACGACACTCTCGATTTTATCGCGCTTAGCCACGCCCACTTGGACCATGTCGGCTCTCTGCCGATTTTGGCGGCGCGGCAGAATTTCGCGCACATTTTGGCGGGCGAGGTCACCGCGGATTTGGCGCTTAGAATGCTGCGCAACTCCAGGAACGTAATGGCCCGCCAGCGCGAGGAGTTTGGCATAAAGGAGTATCCGCTTTACTCGTTCGAGCAAATCGACGCGCTGAGGCCGAGGATTTTGCCTTTTGCGATGTCGAGGCCGCGGGCGTTCGAGGTCGAAAACAAAAAAATCGAAATATGCTTCCACCGCGGCGGGCACATTCCGGGTGCTTCGGCTGTTTCGGTAAAGACGGCGAAAGAGTCCCTGCTTTATACGGGCGACATTTCGTTTAGAAATTCCCAGCTCATAAAGGGCGCGGAAATCCCCGCCGAAAAGTGCGACGTTCTGATTATGGAGACCACCCGCGGCCTTTCGGCGCGCGCCGCGGAAAATTCATACGAGAGCGAGTGCGAAAGGTTTATCGAAAGCGTGGCGGAGGTCTTGAAGGACGGCGGCAGCGTGCTTGTGCCGGCTTTCGCCCTCGGCAGGATGCAGGAAATTTTGCAGCTTGTAAAAAAGGGCAGGGCAAGCGGCTTGATACCCTCGGAATTCCCCGTTTACGCGGCGGGCTTGGGCATAGACCTTTCGGAATACATGCTCAGGCAGGCGCGCAAGTCGGCGGGGGTGAGCTTTGACAAAACCGCGTACGAGCTCATAACGCCTTTTCGCGACAAAATCACGCCCGCGCAGGATTTTGAGCGCAAGGGCATATACATTTTCGGCAGCGGCATGATGCTTGAAAACACCCCGAGCTACGCCGCGGCGAGCGCGCTAATGGAGCACCAGGGCAACGCAATATTCTTCGTCGGCTATTGCGACCCCGACACCCCCGGCGGCAGGCTTCTTAAAAAGGCCAAGGGCGACACCACCTTCGTGTTCCAAAACCTAAACTACATCGCGAAGGTGAACTGCAAAATCGACAAGTTCGACCTTTCCTCGCACGCAGACAGAGACGAGCTTCTAAATTTCGCCTTGCGCTGCGACCCGCGCGTAGTGGTTCTGACCCACGGCGAGGAGGAGTCCAGAAACTGGTTTATGGACGAGCTTATGGACGTCGCCCCGCATATAGGAGTGGTAATCGCGCAAGACAGCGAGCCCATTCGGCTGTGATTTTTCGTTCAGGGCCGCGATTTTCCGTCTACTTCACCCGCGGCGAAATCTGCGTGGGTGATTTTTCGCCGCGCCGCAAATTGTTGCCCGCCCGAAAAATACATTTTTTTCGGGTTTTATTATTAAAAAGTTTTGACTTATGCTATTATTTTATGCTTAACTACTCTAAAACAGAAATCTAAGATAAAGAGTTTTAATTTTTTGATGGGGGACATTCTTTATAATGGATATAGTTTTTCTTGCATTATTTGTATTTTTCTTCTTTAGGCTTGTTAAGTCGCTTCTTACTCCGAAAGAGGAGCTTTGGTATAAATACCGCGCGACAATAGACCTCGGCGTCAGGGATTTTCGGCATAGGCTAAGAAAATCCCGCATGCAAAACGCGGTTTTGTCGATAATTTTCGCCGCGGCATTGGCGTACTATTATTTTTCCGCCAAATAAAAAAACGCTTTTTCGCAAAAAAAATACTTGCAAGGCGCGGCGTTTTTTGCGTTCATTATTGCTTTTACGGCGCGAAGGCAAAAGCTTTCCGCCATCAAAACAACAAAATAAACAACCAAAAATAGAAAGTTATCCCAGGTTCCCGCAAGGGAATACGGAGCAAATATGAATATCACAGTAAAAGACTTGATGGACGCGGGCGTCCATTTTGGACACCAAACACGCCGCTGGAACCCCCGTTCCAAGCCCTATGTTTACGACCACCGTTCGGGCGTATCCATAATCAACCTCGAAAAGACCTACGAGCAGCTCGAAAAGTCCGTCAAAGTAGTGGAGGATATCGTAGCCTCCGGCAAAGACATCATCTTTATCGGGACAAAGCGCCAGGCGCAGGAAATCCTCCGCGAGGCGGCCTCGATGTGCAATATGCCCTATTGCGTAAACCGCTGGCTCGGCGGCACATTCACGAATTTTGAAACAATCCTTACGAGCCTCAAAAAATACCACCGCTTCCTCGAAATGGAAAACAGCGGAGAAATGGACAAGCTCTACGCAAAGGAAGCCGCCGCAATCCGCCGCGAAATGACCCGCATGAACCGCAATTTTGAGGGCATTAAAGACATTTCAAAGCTCCCCGGCGTGGCTTTTGTGGTCGACGTCAAGACCGAGGAAATCGCCGTCGCCGAATGCCGCAAGCTCGGCATACCCGTAGTCGCGTTGGTCGACACTAATTCAGACCCGACTTTGGTGGACTACCCCATCCCCGGCAACGACGACGCCGTAAAGAGCATCCGCCTCATTACCGACGTTTTGGTTGAGGCCGTTCAGGCGGGCTTGTCGCGCAGGGTTGTGCAGGCCAAGAATCCGCAGGTTATAACCCGCTCCGTTTCCAAGGCGGCGGTTCAGCCCGAGGTTAAAATCGCCGACGACATCAAGGTCGAAGAATAATTGAAAGGATTTTTAAAATGGCAGAAGTTACCGCAAAAATGGTGAACGACCTCCGCGTCCGCACGGGCGCGGGCATGATGGACTGCAAAAAAGCCCTTGTCGAAGCGCAGGGCGACGCCGAAAAAGCCGTCGAGCTCCTCCGCAAAAGAGGGGCTGCCATCGCCGACAAGAAGGCCGGCAGAACCGCCTCGCAGGGCTTGGTTTCCGCGTACATACACTCAAACAACAAAGTCGGCGTTCTAATAGAAGTGGCCTGCGAGTCCGACTTCGTCGCGAAGAACGCGGATTTTCAGGCGTTCGTCAAGGACGTTTGCATGCACATAGCCGCGCTTTCCCCGATTTGCGTCTCGCGCGAGGAGGTTCCCGCGGAGCTCGTCGAAAAGGAGCGCGAAATCGCCATGGCGCAGCTTGCAAACGACAAGAAGCCCGACAACATCAAGGCTAAAATCGTCGAGGGCAAAATCGAAAAATACTACGCCTCGGTCTGCCTTCTTGAACAGCCCTTTGTCAAGGACGACAAGCACACCGTCAAGGAAGTCCTCACCCAAAAGATTGCCACTATCGGCGAAAAGCTTGAAATCAAGCGCTTCACCCGCTACCAGATTGGCTAAGATTTTGGGCGGCATAAAAAAAAGGCGCGAATTTTCGCGCCTTTTTTTTGCGCGTAAAGTGTTGAAAAATTTTTCCAAATAAAGACAATCGAAGATAACTTTACAAAAAAATATGAACGCTAAAACATTGTTCGACCTGCCCGAATCGCTGAAAATTTTTGGGGAATTTTTCGACGAAAACGCCGAGCCCTGGCTTTGGCTTAAAAACATAAAAACAGCGCTTGAAAGCGTCGATTTTTCGGGGTTTGAAACGAAAAAAGACATTCCAAGCGGCGTGTTTGTGGAGGGGAAGGTCTATATCCACCCGAGCGTTAAACTGCCCGCCTTCGCCTCAATCAGCGGCCCCGCCTGGATAGGCGCGGGCACCGAGGTTCGCCCGGGCGCGTTTATACGCGGATGCGTGATTATCGGCGAAAACTGCGTTGTGGGCAATTCCTGCGAGTACAAAAACTGCATTCTAATGGACAATGTCCAGACCCCGCACTACAACTATATCGGCGACTCCATTCTGGGCACGGGAGCCCACACGGGCGCGGGCGTAATCTGCGCCAACCTTCGCCTCGACAACGCCCCGATTTCCGTAAAAACCCCCGAGGGTTTGGCGGATACGGGAATGCGCAAAATAGGCGCGCTCTTCGGCGAGTACGCCGAGTGCGGCTGCAACAGCGTCCTCCAGCCCGGGACAATCCTTATGAAGCGATCCGCCGTTATGCCATGCATGGCGTTTAACGGGCTTTTGGAGGAGGATACAATCGCGGCGGAGCGCCCGCAAATCCGAAGGGTTCCGCGCCCGCCGAAATTTAAAAAGTCCTAATCGAAAAAAATTTTTTTAGGCGCGGCTTTTGCGGTTTTAGATTTTTTCGCGCGCGGGGCATTGCGTAAAAAATAAAAACGGAGGCGTTTTTTATAGCCTCCGTTTTTTTGCGGACGCAAATGGGCGTTTGCCGTTTAATGCGCCTGCCCGCTATTTTAAAACGCCCAAAGATTCGTTCGGAGTGTCCGACATAAAAAGCTCGAGCCTGCCGCCTTTTACGATTTCGGAGTGGTCGATAAAAAGGCGGTTAAGAGGCTCGCCGTTCAGCTTTGCGGCGCGGATGTAAACGTTGCTTTTTGAATTGTTGTAGGCGACGATTTCAAACGTTTTGCCGGAATAAAATTTGGGGTCTGTGCGAATCGTGATTTTGTCGAAAACGGGGCTTGTAATTTCGTAGCGGGTCGAGCCGGGGCAGACGGGGTGGATTCCCGAGGCGGCCAATACGTACCACGCGGAGGTTTGGCCGACGTCGTCGTTGCCGACAAGCCCCATGACGCCGTCGCCGTAGGCTTTTTCGCAAATCTTGCGCGTCCACTTTTGCGTGAGGCAGGGCTTTGAGGTGTAGTTGAACATGAAGGGCGCCTGATGGTTCGGCTCGTTGGGGTGGTTGTAGTAGTCGTTCCACATGAAGTCTTCGGGGGTGTTGTCGAAAAACCTTTCAAGCTCGCTTAAAAAATAGCCTTCGCCGAGCAGATTTTTGAGCCCCTCAATGTCGTGCGGCACGAACCAGCCCTGCTGGAAATTGTTGCTTTCGACGCAGCCTTGGTTGTGCCTTGTCTTGTCGAATGCAAGCTCGACTTCCGCCCCGTTTTCTTTTTTGTAAAATTTTTTCCACGAGCCGTCGCCGTTCTTTGCCCTGAACCATTTTACATCGGGGTCGTAAATGTTCTTATAGTTCTTTGAGGCCTTGTAGAAAAATTCCGCGTCGGGATTTTTGCCGAGCATTTCCGCCAATCTGCCGACGCACCACGCCCCGTAGGCGATTTCAAGAGTGTGCGAAACATGCTCGGGGCAGTAGCCGAATTTATGGAAATTAAAGTTGTTGCCGTCGCGCTTTAGCGACGTGTTTTTAGCGAACTCAAAGGCCTTTTCGGCGTCGAAATTTCTGATGCCCTTTGCGTAGGCGTCGCAAATTACGGAGATTGCGGGGTCGCCGAGCATGCAGCGCGAGTAGGAGTTCATAATCTCCCAGCGCGGCAAGAACCCCTTGTTTGCGGGCGAGAGCTCGGCAAGCTGTATTAGCGTGTTTATCTCGTCGTTTACGACGTCGGGGCGGATAATTGTCAGTAGCGGAAATTCGCTTCTAAAAACGTCCCATCCGCTGAAAATCGTGCGGTAGTTAAAGCCTTTGGCGGTGTGGATTTCCCCGTCCGCGCCCATATATTGGCCGTTTTTATCGCTTGCAAGGCGCGGGTCTATAAGCGCGTGGTAGAGGGCGGTGTAAAAAATCGTTTTGTCTTTTTCGGTCGCGCCCTCTACGGACATTTTTGAAACGGCGTCAGCCCAAAGCTTGCGGGCTTTTTTGCGGACGCGCTCGAAGTTCCAGTCGGGTATGTCGCCTTTAAGGTTTTCCTCCGCGTTTTTCATGCTTACAAACGAAACGCCGGCCTTCATCAAAACCTTTTCCTTTTCGGCGGTTTCAAATTCCGTGAAAAAGCCAAGGTGCTCGCCCCGCGCTGATTTTTCGAGAGGGCGGACTTCGGCGTTCGCCGCAAGCTCGTAAAATTCGATTTTCTGGTGCGAATCAACATTGCGCTTGCCCGACAATTCCTTCGGGTATTTCACCTCCCAAACCCCGCAGTTTTT
>JAGBOM010000146.1 GCA_017633865.1 Opitutales bacterium | reverse complement strand
TACAATTTCCGAGGCGCGGTATTGCGCCCCGGCGGCCCGCTCCCCATACCTTTGCGCCAGTTCCCCCGCGCCAATCTCCCCGGCGGCAAGGGCGCGGGCCTCTTCCCGTTGCGCGGCGGCGGCGGCAACGTCCGCCTCGGCCTTGTCGATGGAGCCGCGCATTTGTTCCAGGGCGGCGGCGTTTTTGGCCGCTTCTTCCGCCGCTTTGGCCTCGGCGGCGGCGGCTTTTTTTTCTGCCTCGAGGGCGGCTTTCGCGGCTTCCGCGCCCTCGCCCTTGAGGCGGGCTATCTCCTTGGCGGCGGCCAGCTGCTTTTCCATGGCCGCCGTCATGTCATCCGCTATCTTTTTTTGCAGGGAATCCAGTTCTTCTTGCGACAGGCTGCCCCACCGCGCCTTGTCGCTGGTTATGTCGTTCATCGTCGCTTGCAGGGCCGCGCGGTTGCGGCTCTGCTCATCAATTATTGCCTGTTGCGCGGCAATGCGGCGGGCGGTCACGGCGTCCGCCGCGCCGCCGGTGGCAGTCACGCCCCCCTCGGTCAAGGCGTAGCCGCCGACCCCGGCTTGCTCCAATTGGCCGATAAGTTGCGCCGCGCGTTGCCGCTCTTCGGCGGTCAGGCGCGTTTTTTTGGCCAGCAAGTCAAGGCGGGCAATGGTGACGGACAGGGCGTCCGCGTACTCATTTTCGCGGGCGGCGTACTTGGTGGCGGTGTCTTGCAGGTCGGGCGCTTGTACCTTGCCATAGATGGCGTCGCCTATCGTGCCTTGCAGCCAGCGCCCCAAGGCAAAGCTGCCAACGCCAACCGCCGCGCCCGCCATAACGGGGTTCGCCTTGGCCATGGCGGCAAGGGACGCGGCGGCGGCTTTGGCGCCGGCGGCGACGCGGCCAAGGGCGCCCGCTTGGGCGTTAAGGGCGGTAGTTACCCCGCCAATTTGCGCGGCGCTGGTGGCCGCGCCCGCCGATATGGCGGACCAAAGTTTATCAACCATGGCGACGGCGGGGCCCAACTTTTGCGCCAGTTGGCCCAACGCCTTGCCCGTCCGGGCGTCGAACAGTTCCGCCGCCTTGCCCGCCGCGCCAAAGGCGCCCGCGATTTGCGCCCCGTTGGCGCTCATGGCCCCGGCGGTCTGCTCCACGCTTTGCGCGGCGGCGTTGAGCCCCGCTTGCAAGCCCTTGGCGTCAAGGGCCAAGGTTATATTTGCTCTCCCTGCGTCAATCGCGCCCGCGCTCATCTATGCTTTTCCTTTGTCTTTTTTTTTTATGCGTTTTTCGCCCCGCAAAACTTGGCAAAGGCGCGGATGGCGGCGGTCGCTTGCGCCCCCGACAGCGGCGCGGGGGCCGGGACATTGGCCCGCCGCCACGGGTTGAAGATTGCGGGCGATTTTTTGCCCGTCAAGGCGCAAACGATAAGGCCCGCCCTGTCCCACGCGGCCATTTCCCGCGCCTCGGCCATGGTTATTAGGTCGCGGAGGCTGTAGGCGTCCACGCAATCAGCCGCGCCCGCAAGCGCGGCAAAACGCAAAATCATTCCCCACAAATCGCCGCCACCTCCGCCGTCGTTTTTTCCTCCGCTTCCTTGGCGCCCTTCCTCGCCGCCCGGGCAATCACCCGGACGGCGGGCGGGAAAAAATCAATTAGCGAGCTAAAAACGGCGTCACGCAAAGGCGGTAAAAGGTCGGCGGTGATAAGGTCGCCAAAGTCCCGGGCGGTTATCGCGGCCCTATCATCGGGCGGCAAACAAGCCCACGCGGCGGCGGTCAGGCGGGCGGGGTCAGCCAACAAGGCCAACAGCGGGGCGGCGTTGAGTTGCCCGCCCCGCAGCGGGAAAAGGTCGGCCAGCGTCGCGCCAGTCAGCCGCGCCAACTTGCGCAACCCGCCAACCGTCAACCCAAAAGCCCACGCCCGCCCGGTGGCGTCCGTCCACGTCGCGGCCATCAGCTAACCAGCGTAGCCGTCGCGGCGGTCAAGCTGCCCGCATAGGCCGGGTGGGTGTAAACGATGGACACAACGGCACCCGCGTCGGCGGCGGCCAGCTCGTAGGACGTCGCCCCGGCGGCGGTCTCAATTTCCACCGCGTTGCGGTACCACCGGACGCTCCCGCCCGTTTGCGCGGCGGACGGGGTGACGCTGGTTAAAACGGCGGTCAAGGTCTGCCCAACCGTGGCGGTGCCGCTCAAAGTGACCGCGCCGCCAAGGGTGGAGCCGGACGCTTGCACCCACGCAACGCCCCGGCCCGCGAGGGTCGGCTCGGCGGTAACGCTAACCATAATGGCGCTTTCAAGGTCTTGCGGCTGGCTAAAGCCGGTAATCACGAAGTCGCAATCCAGCCCGTTGCCTTGGCCGTCCGTGACGAAAAAGGCGATAGGCGCATTGTTGAGGAAAGCCGTTTGCACGGCGATAAAATCCGCGTCGGTCGGGTCGTATAGCATATCGAAGGTGGTGTTGCCCTCTTTGAGGGTCGGCGCTTTAGCGCGCCAGCCTTGGGCCGCGCGGGTGGTAATGTCCGCGCTCCCGGCGCTCAAGTTGATAGTTACGTTTTTAACGTTGGTCATTTCCGTGGCGGCGGTGGCACCGGCGGCGCCGCGAAAAAGTTTGCAGTCAAGGCCAAGGACGTATTGCATAATTTGCTCCTTAAAAAATAGGGGTTTTTATTGTGACACAAGGCCCGCGAAAATGCGGGGGAATTGCTCTTTTGCGGCGGCGAGGGTTGGGGCCATCAGCGGGCGCGGGGCCACTTGCGCGGCGCTCGTCTGGCCGCCCGGCGGCCCAAACCAACGCCGGGCCGTTTGCATGACCCGCCGCGCCTGGCCAATGGTGGCAACTTTGATAAAAGCGAAAAAAGCCTTGTATTTTTCGCCCGTCTTGGCGTTGACGGCGATTAATTGCCTCGCCCGGCCCCGGCTCATATGCCGCGCCCCTTTGGCCATGGCTTTAGACGCCCGGGCGCGGGCGGCAAGCGCCGCTTCCTCGGTTGCCCCTGCGTAGGCGGGGCCAAAGTCCCGGCCTTGCGCCTTGCGGCTTTGATAATAGGCCAGCCATCCGGCGGCGTCAGCCGTGGCAAGCGCCGGGTGCTTGCGCCACCATGGCGCGGGGCGGGGCGGTTTGACGGGCCCGCCATGTTCCAGCGTTTGCGGGACTGTGCGCCCGCCCGGGTTGCCCTTGCTATCGGGATAAAGCACCGGGCCAACAGACACAGTAAGCGCCTCGGCGTTGACGGCAAAAGCGATGGCGTTTTTATATCGATTATCGTGCGCCCGTGGTGGCTCGCCGGGGGCGCTGTGCTTTTGCTTGTTTTTTACTGTGCGGATTTTTCGGCGGGCAATCCCGCGCATATAAGCGCCCGCCCTCGCCAAGGCAACCGGGCCGCGCTTGCGTATCGCTTGCATAACCCGGTCGAGGTGCAAATCGTTTGCCATGTTTTTGCCCCTCAATCGATAAGCATATAACTAACGTTAAGGCCGCCGATATAAATCCCCTTGCCTTTAAGCCAATCAGGGTCGCAAACGCTGGCAACAGTTAGGCCAACCAATGACGCCCCGGCCATGCGCGGCGCGTTGGCTATCGCGTCCGCAATGGCCATCAATTGCGCCGCGTTGCTGTCCACGTTGGCCGGGTTGGTGTCTATCAAGGTCACGCAAAAATTACAAGTCTGTGACCATGCGCCCCGGCTTTCGCGGTCAAGGGTCAAGGGGTTTTCGGCGGCGGGCGTCACCCAACAGGCGCGGGCCGTCACGCTTTGCAGGTCATATTCCGGGGCCCATTTCCACGCGGCCCCCGTTTCCACTTGCGCCACGGCGGCGGCGATTGCCTCCCCGATTGCCAAAAATCGCGCGTTTATATGCCCGGCCATCTCAGGCCTCCCGGAGCGCGTGTACGCGGCGCGTTGTCGGGTCATGCCAGCGCCAGCACGGCTCCCCCAACGGGGCGCAAACCCGCCACTTTTCCGCGCCTATCTCTATGCAGTCATTAAGCGCCGGGTCGGTGGCCAAGTCTGCCGCCCTCACCAGAAAATCGCCTTGACAAAAACGCACGTCCCCGGTGCCCGCGTAAAGGCTCTCGCGGTCGAAAATGGTTTTGGCCCGTTTAGCGGGGACGCCCTGCGCCAAGGTTTGCGAGCCGCGCTTGTAGGTCATCGGCTCCGCCGCGAAAGAAAACGCGGCGTCAAGCATAGCGCGGCCCGCGTCAAAAATCGGCATGGTCAGCCAACAATCCCGTGGAAATAAATCCGGGCGGTGGTGCCCGCGCTGGCCGCGTCGTCGGACGCAACGCCGATTTTGTAGGTTCCATCGGTGCTGGTGGTCACGGTGCCGTCGCTGCCAACGTAAGCGGCGTCGCCCCGGGAAAGGGCCACTTGGGCCTTCAACAGCTCGAAGCGGCCCACAAGGTCAACGACCCCGGTTTCCCCGGCCTTGATTGGCAAGTGGTTAATGCCGTAGATTTTCCCGGCGACAACCGGGCAAATGCTCCCGGCGGGGGTGTCGGTGGCGGGGGTGTATTCGGCTTGGGCGCCGCCGTCGATAAAATGTTCGCTCATGGTTTTTTCCTTTTTTTAAGGGTGGTTAAAAAAGCATAGCCGCAAGGGGCGGGGCGGTTGATTAAGCCGCCCCGCGTATGCGGTTTATCACTGCCCGGCGGCGTAAATCGCGCCCCGGAAATCAAGGGCCGCAATGCCGTAGTCGAAGAAACAACGGAAAGCGAGGCCGCGATAGTTGAACGGTGCGCTGTCGCGCTCAACAATCGGGGTCTGTTGACCGCGCAAATACGCAATGTCAAAGGTGGCGCCCCGCGCCGGGTCGGTCAGCAAATACCAGGCTTTCGCGTCGCTCAATTCGGCGGCGGCAACGACCTGCAAGTCCCAACCGCGAATCGGGTTGTAAGTGCCCGCCGGGGCGTCCTGCGCGGTCGAAACGGTCAAGGTGTCGCCATAGGCGATTTGCTCCGCGAGACCGTACAGTTCGGGCGGCACAACCAGATAACGCGGGCGCAAGTTCAAAGGATTGCCCGCCGCGTCGGTCTGCTTCAACAGCAACGCCCGGGCCTTGTTGAGGGCGGCGACGGACAGGGCGCTGGTGGCGCCCGTCAGCTGGTTTTTGTGCGCGGCGCTAAACAGGTTCTGGCCGTCCCCCATGGCCGGGTTGGCGACAAGGCCCGCGAAAAAGTCCCGGTCAAGCTGCGCGGCGGCATTGCGGCCCATCAACTGCGGGATTTTCAACAATTCGCCAAGGTCATCATTGACGATGGCCTCGTGCCCCACGGTGATAATCATAGCATGGGAACGGACGCGGTTTTCGCCCGCGCTTTCGGTCAGTTTGCCGTTGGGGATTTCTTGCCCGTCATGCAAAACCGGCAACTCCCCGGCGACAAGCAAATTAACGACCGAGGTTTTCTTGTAGTCGTTCAAGTCGGACGCGGTGCAAAGGCGCGGGGCCCGGGGCGCGGCGGCTTCAAACTCTTGCTTAACGCGCTTGTTCGCGACGTCCGAAAGCAAGGCCGGGATGGCGGCGGTGGAAAACGCGGCTTCAATGTCCGCGCGGCTGCGCAAGTTGGCGACGGGGCGGCCCTCAAGTCGCATAGCCTCGCCCAAAAAGTCACGCAAAGACAGGCTCCGCTGCTTGTCCGCCGCTTCCAGTTCGCGGTCGGTCAGCCCGGTGCGCTCCGGGGCAATCCCGGCCCGCAATTCCAGCGCCCCGCGCAAAACGCGGCGGGCGCTTTCGGCCTCGGCCCCGGCGTTGATATTGGCGACGGCGGGCGGCACGTTGCTTTCCGCTTTCTTCAGCGCGGCGGCGACGCTCTGCGCCTGCGCCACGCTCCAGCCGGCGCGGATTGCCTCGGCGCAAGTCTCCGGGTGGTCAGCCAACGCGGCGGCGATGCCGTCCACGCGGGCCGCGCTCTTTTCGTCCGCGTTGGCGTCGAGGGTGTTCTTTTCCTCTTTTTCCATGGTTTTCTCCTCTTTTTTAGGGGGTTTCCCGCCAAACGCGGCGGCAATATCCAAATGGGTTTCCTTGTCCGCGCCAACGGCGACAACGGACACCTCGCGCAATTGGGCGCGGGTTATCAGCAAGCAATTTGCCACCTCGCGCCCGTTGACGGTGCGGGGCTCTTCGATGACCTCGGACGCAAGGACGCGGGCGCCGATGGACAGTTGCCACGGCCACAACCGCCCGCCCTCTATGACTTCGCGGCCATGTTCGCCGGTGGCGGCGATTTCCCCGGCGATGACAAGGCGGTTATCCTCAACGGCGGCCTCGACAACGCCCAACCGCATACGCGGCTCGTTGTCATGGTCGTACAACAGGGGCACCTGCGGCGCGATTTCCAGCCCCGCAAGGTCAAGGACGATTGGCAACTCTTCCCAGGGCTGGGTAAATTCCGCGCCGCTGTACGCAACCCCGAAAACCTCTTTAATCGGGGCGCCCGCTGGCATGGTTTCGCCGTCAGCGGCAATAATTAGGTTTTTCATCTTTCGCTCCTAAATATGGGTGGTTTATTCTTCTTCCGGGGCCGGGGCGGGCATGGCTACCTCGCTGCCGAGTCCCAACTTGTCCAACAACTCTTTTTCCCGCGCCCTCTGCGCCGCCACGGCGGCCCAATCCAGCCCCTCCTTGGCGCACTCTTGCGCAAGGCTGCTCATGCCAGACGCCATCCGCGCCGCGCTTGCTTGCGTCTCTTTAAGCGGGTCGATATGCTCAAAGCCGTCCCACATCCACGTTGCGGCGGCGTTATATGCGTAGTCGCCCGGGTGCGCGGCGGCGTCCAATGCGGCAAAGTCCGCCAACATGCGGGACAATATAAGGCGCTCAATTTCCGCCCTGTCCGCATTTACGCGGCGGAAATAAATTTGATGGTCAAGACGTCCCGAGGCGTAGTTGTAACCGCTGCTATCGCCCAACGCGATTGACAACGGCATAGACAGCGCCCGCGCCGCTTCACGCACTTTCGCCCGCACAAAATCGGGATATTGGGTCGTTGGCTGTTCGCTTTTGAGTTGTGCGGCCTTCCATCCGGCGGGGAGGAAAATTCCCGCCCCGCGCTCAAAATCTAACGCCTCGGCCCCCTGCGGTTGATATAAGGTCGAGTTGCCGTCGCTATCTATTGGCGCGTTGTCCGTTTCCACCAAAAAACTAATTTCCGCGCCAATTTCGGCGCACTTCAAAACCGCGTTGCAATAGCGGCGAATGTCGTTAAAGACACACAAGGTCGGGGCCAATTCGCTCACCCCTCTGTGTTGCCCGGGGCGGGTGAAGTGCGCGTAATGGATGACGTTTTCGGCGGTCAGCCATTGGCCTTGCGCCCTGTCCCCGGTCTGGTAATCGCGGCAAACGTAGTAACGCAATGGGGCCCCGTCCGCCGCGTATTGTATGCCGTCAACAGCTACGGTATTTCCCGCGCCATTCTGCGCCGGGGTGCTAACATAATCAGGATTGCAGACTTGTTGCGCCTCGTACAACGTATAAAACAGGCGCACAGGCGCGGCCAATTCAGGCCGCAAGCCCCGCACAAAAAACACCTCGCCATCACTGCAACGCGCCCGCCGCGCCATTTTTAGGACGTTGGCAAGGTCAACGGCGGCGGCCCAATCGCGCCACCGCTTTTCGCGGCGGTCAAGGGCCGCGCGGAAACTTTCGCGGGCGTTTTCCGGGACTTCATCCGCCGGGGTCAGCTCAAGGCGCGGCCCCGTGCCTACAACGTGGAGGGCCAAGGTGTCCAAAATGCCCGCAACGTAGCCGCCATTGGCAATCTCGTAACGCGCCCGGTTGGCGATAGTGCGGCGGACGCTTTCCGACAACGCATAATCCGGGGACAAATCATCAGCGCCGCGCCAATGGCGGGCGCTTTCCGCGCCCCATGCGGCGGCGTCATAGGTTAAGCGTAAGCCCTTGCGCGTATCGCGCCGCCCGCGCCCCGTTATGCTTTTTTTTATCCAGCTCCAAACGCCCATTAATCGCGCTCCGGCCCTTGGGTAGATATGCGGCACCGCGCAAAACTACGCCACGGCTGCGCGGCGGCGGCGCCCATGCCCCGCAAAAACTTGGCGGCGGCGATTGCGTCTGGAATGCTCTGCGCGGTGATGGTCTCGCCGTCGATGGCGTAACTTTTCGGCCCTTGCAACAGGGCCAAAATGGCGGCGGCGATTTGCGGGTCTATGTTTTGCGTCTGCGGCATTTTTTGCGCCCCTTTTTGCGCGGTCTCTCAATCTATATACCGTTAGGGTTTCCGAAACAATCGGAAAACCGAAACAAACGGAAAACCGAAATGATAGGAAAACCGAAACAAAACGGGCGGGCAAAAAAAAAGCCCCGGCGCAATGCCGGGGCGGATGAATAGTTGCAATGTGGCGGGGCGGTCAATCCTTGCCAACCGTGAACGCGATAACGGGGCGGCCCAGCTCACAATACAACTCCCCGATATATGCGCCGATTTCCCCAACCTCCTGCAATCGGCGCAATATGCCGTAAATTGCAAGCGTCAACCTCGCCGCCGCCCCCGCTACGCATAGGGCGCAATAGGGGCGACACACAATGCGGACGCGGTAAGGGACGCCAACGCCACGTTGCACCGCGCAAGACAAGGAAAACCCCGTCCCCCAGCTTGCGCTCTTTGTCGCCCGCCGCAAAACCTTGGCAAGGGCCTCCGCTTCTTTCCTCGTTTTCATTGTTCCCCCTTTCCCTTATTTTCGCGGGCGGCCCCAACCGCCCCCCGCTTGCCCTGCGTTTCGTCCCCAACCGCCGCCGCCCGCCGCCCGTCCCCAACTCTGCGCGGCTTGCGGCGCGGCTGGAGGTTGCGTTGCCGCTTGCGCCGCCACGGGCGCGGGCCGCTCATGGCGTGGGGCGCTTTTCTCCCCGCCTGGCGGCGTCAGCCCCGCCCACGCGGCGGCGGCATAACAGGCGGTCAAACAGTCAAAAAAATGGTTTTCCGCATGGGGCGGGTTGCGCCATATGTCCACAATGCGCCCGCGCCCGGCGGTTGGGGTGTACCTTTCGGCGGTTAGGTGACTAAACAACATATCATGCTCATAAGGTTTGTCCCCGCAAAATCGCAAGGCGTCAGGCGCTTGCGCCGGGCAAAAAATGGCGTCACGTATCATCGATTTAAAAAAATAGGTGTCGATACACAACTCACGGGGCGCACGCGGCATGGGCTTTTTAATATAATAATGCCATCCGATTTTGTCGCCAATGCCTTTCCGATACTCCGATATTGGTTTTTCCGCCGGGCCAATACCGCGCCCCCGCGACGGCAAGACGATTGCCCGCCACGGCGTTGACTTCAAGGCCGCCGCCACCGCGTCCGGCTGCCAGCCCGAATCAACAAGCGCGGCCCGGGCCGTCACTTCCCGGCCATCCGTCAACCGCCACTCCCGGCTCATAAGCGCCGCCACCAGGTCGCCAATCGCGGCGGAAAGCGCGGCGGCGTCAGGCAGTCCCGGGTAGGCGTCCGCGATTGTGTGCCCGTCATCCAACGCCTTAAAAATGCGTTTTCGCGGGTCGGGATATGCGCCGTAGTCGATGACCTCGCAACCCCACGCGGGCGAAAAAGCGGCGACGCAAAAATATAGGCGCTTTTTCTGCACGTCCACCGCCGCCACTACAAGGTCGTGCGTTTCGGACGCAACGCCCCGGGGGTTGCCGGTCAGGCGCGGCGCAAGGTCGCCGGGGTCAAGTTGGCGCACGGCGCTATCGCCCAAGCGGCGCGGGGCGTTTTGGTATTCGGCCCCGAAAACCTCTGCGCCAAGGGAAAAATAAAGCCGCATTGCGCCCTCGAGGGCCGTTGCTTCATCCGCTTTTTTCCGGGCTTCCCAAACCACAACCGCGCCCGCGTCCATCTCTTCCCGGCGCTGGAGGTAGTATTCGGTCGCCGCCTTGGCGTTGTGTTCCGTGCGCATGGCCTCGCGATAAATATCCCAGTATTGTTGCCACAACTCCATGTTTTTCGGCATGGCTTCCAAAAGCGGGTACTTTAACTTTTGCCACGATTGATATATATCGGGGTCAAGCAATTGGTCGGCGGCGTCGCCGGGCGCGATAACTGTACAAGCGCAAACGGCGGCGATTGTTTCCCCGGGCCCGGCAAGGCCCAAAATATCCGCCTCAATAATGCGCAAGCGGTCGGCCACCTGTTCCGCGCTCTTGGCGCTTTCGGCGGTCTGCGGGTCATCGATAAGGACAAGCCCCGGGCGGATAATTTGCCCGTCCGCCAGCGCCCGCGAAAGGCCGCGTATAGCGCCCGTCAGCCCGACCGCCGTTATGGCGCAACCGCTGGAAAGTTCCCCCGGCACGGTGGCGGCGACGAACTCCGATTTGCTCCAAGACTGCCGGGTCGGCTCCCCGTTGAGGGTCTGACCCGCTATGCGGTGCTTAATCCAGCCCAATTTTTGCAAGGGGTAGCACACGCCCGGAAAATCATCGGCAAGCGGCCCCGGGGCGCAAAGGTGCGCGATAATGGTTGCCAATATCCGCGCCGCGTGCCGGTCGGTTGCCCCCACCACAACGGAAAATTTACGGTGCCCGTAGACAATCGCCCAAACAATCGCGGCAATAATAATCGTGGTTTTGCCGCTGCCGCGCGGCATGGCTACGCATATTTGCCCGCCCGTCAATATGGCGGTCTCCAACGCTTTTATGAGTGCGATATGCGCGGGCGAAAATTCCAGCGGGAAAGCGGCGGCGAAATACTCCCCGCAAAAACGCAACAGGTCAAGCCGGCAAGCGTCCCGCCGCCCCGCGTCCGCCACGGCGGGCAAGGGCGCAATGTCGCGGGCCTCCGCGCTGGCGGCTTTATTCCATTCGGCGCTTTGCGCCAACCGCTTGCGGGCGGCGGCGGCCTTGTCCACGGGCGCGGCGGCCCGGCGTTTGCTTTGTCTTGTTTGTTTATTCACTGTCCGTCCCCAAAAGACTACTTCCGCTGCGGCACGGCCCGGGGGCGCCCGGGGGTAGTACCTTGGCGCCCCCGCCATCCCCGCAGTTTTTGCGGGATGCTATTCCATGCCTATTTTTAGGCGGTTTTTAGCCTGTACGGCGTCCCGGTAGCGCCCCGCCCGCTCTGCCTTGCGGGCCATGTCCGCCAAGCGGTTGCGCCCCCGCAATGCCAAAACGCTACGAATAAAGTAGATTTCCCGGACACCCCGGCGCGGGTCAAACTTATGCGCGGCCCGCAAAATGTCGAGAATTAAATCCCCCGCCAAATCGTCAATGTCTACCGCCCCGGCGGGGGCGCGGGCGGCTATATATGCCGCCTCTTTTTGCGCGGCGGCCATCATCTTTTCCGCGTTGCCGGGTTGCTCCAGCCATTGCCCAAGGGCGTTGTTCCCCGGGGCGTCGAACAGGGGCGCGGGCGCTTGCCCCTTACCTTTCGCCCGCGCTCTGCGTTTATTCATCGCGGTTTAGCCTTGCGCTTGCGCTGCGATTCTCCAATTCGCAAAAAAGCGGCGCCTCGAGTCCCTGGTCAACGCCAAGGACGAAATCGCAGATAAAATTCCGGGCGTAATCGGACGAAATCATCGAACGGGCCACCCTATTATTTTGCCCGGGCCGTTCGCAATGCCTCCTGTGCATCCCGATGCGTTGCAACCTGGACGGGCGGGTTTGGCTATGTCCTTTGGTCGGCGCGCAGCCGAAAAACCAAAACCCCGTGGGTTTGCGGAAATCGTCCCCTCGCTCCCGACGGTTCGTATCGATTATCGAAGGCGATTGCAGAAAATTGTTGGTTAAAAAACCTTGCGTTTGCCAAGGGTTCTCGACAATCAACCGCAAACCCCGCATAAGGCAAACGCCCACGAACTTAATGAGCGTTTCGTAATTGCGCTCCCGGTTCTGGGCGCGTAACAAAATAGCGCCGATTTTTTCCGAGGTTTGCAGCTTGCGATAATTCAGATAATCAAGCCGAAACGCAAGCGGGTTGGCGCTGCCGCAAAAGTATGTGCAAGGAAAAAACGCAATGATTAAATCCTCGGGTGTAATCGCGTCAAAAACGCTTGTTTCGTCATGCCACGCCTTTTCAATCTCTGCGAACAAATCCAACTGAAAATCGGTCTCGCCAAAGTCGTTGGCGAGGTCGTAATCGGCGGCGGGGATGCCAAGTTTCGCGAACTCCCGCTTAAACGTGCCTGATTGCTCAAAGAAGCAATGGGCCTTGCCTGTGATTTCCATGTGCGTTTTTCCCTGCAAATGTTCTTTAGCTTAAATTAAAAATGATATAGTCACTTCGACGCGGGGCCGCGCCTTGTCCGCCTCGCGGCGGATAAAATGCGCGTCCGCCACTTGGCTATCATCGCACCAAACCCCGGCGCGGGTCAAGGCGTCGTACAGCGCCTTGCCCACGTTGTCAAGGTCGCGGCGGCGGCGGTCTGGCGGGAAAACCTCGCAACGGACGGCCAACGCGCCCCCGAGGCGCAAGCCCCGCAAGCCCGCAATGGCGGCGGCGATTGTCACTGTGTCCGCGTAGCGCTTGCCCGCTGCGCTAACGCACACGCGGCCCCGCCACGCCCGCCAATAATGGTTGACGGATGGCGGGTATGGCAATATAAGCGCAATAGTTTTCGGGGCGGCGGGCATTGGTTGCAATCCTTACTTAAAACGGGATTTCCTCTTGCGTTTCCAGCGGCTCCGGCGCGGGCGGCTGTTGGCGGCGATAGGCCGGAGGCGTCATTGGCTTATATGCTTCCTTTTTCGCGGGACGGGGCGCGGGCGCGGGCTCTTGCGCGGCGGCACCGTCGGGGCGGCTGTCCGCGAATTGCCACCCGCTGACGACGACCTCGATTTTGCTGCGCTTCTCGCCCCCGTCGGTCTCCCACCGCCGTTGACGCAACCGGCCCTCCACAAGCGCCGCGCGGCCTTTGCCTAAGTATGCGCAAATCGCGTCGGCGGTTTTGCCGTAGGCCACGCAATCGAAAAAGTCCGCCGTTTCTTGGCCGTTTTTGTCTTTGCGGTTGACGGCCAAGGAAAACAGCGCCACGGCCTCGCCGTCTTGCGTTGCTTTTTGGTCTGGGGCGGACGTCAGCCGCCCCCCGATAATAACGCGGTTGTAATCCATCTCACTTGCCCCCTTTTTTTTGTGCCGTCGCCGCCTTGATTTTCGCGGCGACGGCGGCGAGCATGTCGTCCTTTTTCGCGGCGAACCCGGGGTATGCCCGTTTTTTGAATTGTCCCCAAGTCTTGAACCCGCTGCGCAAAAACGCCCGCATACGGCGCTCTTTGTAGCGTCGCGCGGCGGCGATGGCCGGGGCGTAAAAACTCGCATTAATCACGCCCGCCACAATGGCGACGTCCGCCAATTCTTCCGCCACTTCGGGGGTGATTTTCCCCCGCGCCGCGTCGATGGCTTGGATAAGTTCTTCGCACTCTTCGCGCATTTTTTTGAGTTGCGCGGGTATGCCCGTTTTGGCCAAAACTTGCTGGTAAATCGTCATCCCCTTACTCCTTCTCCTGTTGTCCTTTCGCCGCGTCCGCCCCCATGGCGGCGCGGGCGCTGTCAACCATGCGCCGCAAGTCCTCAAGGCCAAGGGCGGTTACGCGGTCAGCCTTGGCCGCCGCGAGATAGTCCTTAATCGCGGCGGCGGCGGCGGGATAGGCGCGGGCGTCCTTTAGCCAGCCCAACAGTTCGTCCCGCTCCGACGCGGGGACATATCGCGGGGCCGGGGCGTCCGCTTTTTTCGCTTTCGCGGGGGCGGGCGCTTTGTCTTGCGGGGCCGCGTCGATGGCGTCACATTCGCAAAGGTCGAAGAGCGCAAGATAGAGATAACGGCGCAAATATGTCTGCGCCGCCCCAATGCTTTGCATGGCGCTTGCGCCTTTCGGCCCGCAAGCGGCCAAATCCTCGGGCACCGGGCAGGATACTACTACGCTCTTATCCTCGCCGTCCTTGGCCTCCCAATCCACGGCGGAAAGCGTCGCTACCTCGGGGCCCCAAGTGTAAATTGTGCAAACACTATACTTTTTACAAATGGCGACGATTTGCGGCAAAAAATCGGACAACTCAAAATAACTAAAACCGGCGAATTTATTTGTCCCCGATTGCCGCAAGCCCCCGGCGCACAATTCGCCCTTGATAGCCTGTAGTTTCGCGTAAATGCTCATTTTCTCTCCCTATTTTTTTTTGCCTCTTTCATTCATTTTTGTTTTTTCTTCTTGGCGTAAGTATATTTTGTCGCGACAAACAACCGCAAAGGGCGCCCCTCGTAGTTTGCGTATAGGCGGAATTCGCCGCGCATATATGCGGCGGCGGCCGCTTCCGCGACTGACCGCAAAAACATTGGCATGGCGATTTGCGAGGTTTTGCCGCCCTTGCGACCAGTCGGTTGCCCCTGCACCGCTATCGCCGGGGCGGCTGCTTGCTCCACGTCCCCCCATTGCCACCGCCACAGAGGCGGCAAGCGCAACCGTTGACGATAAAGGGCGATATACCCGTCGACAACCGCAACCGCGGATGCAACTCGCTCTCCAGTGCGCTTGTATATATGCTCTTTGAGGTCGCGCGTCGACCAAGTCCCTGCGAGGCAATCGAGCACCCCGCTAAACGGGGAATAGTGGCGGATAAACGCGACAAGGTCATCCGTCGCGATATAACGCGCGGCCACGGTTCCAATCTTCGCGGGGGGCGGGACATATGCCGCCCCGGACTTGGTGCGCATTCTGCCTGCAAACAGCTTATCCACCGACGTGTCGGACACATGCAATGTCGTAGCCACGTCGCCAATAAACAACAGTTCAGGTAAATCCTTTTCTTCCATTTTTTTCGTCTCCTTTTTTTTCTTTTTCCCCGGCCCCGCGCCGGGATTTGTCCAACGCTTTAATTTTGCTCCTTGGCCTTTCCCGGTTTTAATCGCCGCCGGGCGTCGATTTTGCCGTGGACTGTCCGCCGCTGGTTGCGCTCTTTTTCGCGCTCTTTCCGCGCTTGCGCCCGGGCGGCGGCCCTTGCCTTTTCCGTTTTCGCTTTCGCCGCCGCTTGCGCTTCCCGTTTTCGTTGGCTTTCCCTTGCGGCCTGCGCGGCCTTGCGTTTGCGCTCTCTGTCCCGGGCGGCCTTTGTCAACGCTTGCCAATAGTCAACCTCATATTCCACCGCAAAGCGCCCGGCGGCGCGGATTGCCTCGGCCAAGGCGTCAAGGGGGTCAACCTCAAGCCCCTGCGCGATTGCCCGGCGGCGGGCGTCCGCTTGCGCGGGCGGGGCAAGGCGGGCGGCCCTTACGGCCTGCTCTTGCTCTTGACGCTGGCGGGCACATTCGCGGGCGAAAAGTTCCGCCCGGCGCTTGTGGTCAAGCCTTTCGACCGCCGCCCAGAAATCTGGCGCCTCATACCAAATCGCCCTCATTCCTCGCCCCTTTCCCCCGCCGCCTTGCGCTGGTTGTCCAACATTCGCGCCCATGCGGGACGCAACAGCGCGTCCAATTTTTCCAGCAAGTATTTTTTTTCCCGGGCGCTAATGCGCGGGCGGCGCAAGGCAATGCGGCAAGCGCGGAGCGCGATTTCCACCGCCGGGCGCATGGTCAACAATCCGCCCCCTCGTATTAGCCGCCGCAAACCGCAAGCGCCACAATCAGCGCCAGCGCCGCCACCGTCGCGGCAATGGTCAGCCTTTGCGCCCGGCGCCGGGCGCGGCAAGCGTCGCGCCAGTCCAGCCACGCGCGGGTGCAGTAGTCGTCGTATGGTCTCATTTTTTGCGCGCTCCAAAATAAGCCCCGCCCCCGCGCCCGTGGCGCTTGCGCCCCGGGGCGCAAGGTTGCCAACCGCCGGGCGCGGGTTGTGGGTCAGTCCTTGCCGGGGCGTCCCCGGCGGTCAAACTTACCCAAAAAATGCCTCAAGTTCTTTCGCAACTTCGGGGCTCGGCAACCAACATTCGCCAAGGTGAGAAGCGTCTTGGTGCCGCCCGAGGAAGTATTCCTCGCAAGCCTCGGCCTCAGTCAATCCGTCTAGTTGAAGCGCCCAAATCACTTCTCGCTCGTCCTCGCACAGGGCCCGCCCTTGGAGCACCAAGGTCATGTCGGCTGGCTCGGCGGCGGGACGGGCGATGTGCAGGCTCCAACCATTCGCCCGATACATTTCCAGCCGCTCTGGCGAGACCAGACTATACTCCGGCCCCAGCAGACAGACTTCGTCTGGGACGTAGACCCGCACCTTGGGGCGCCCCCACTTGTCTTCAGAGGGGAGCGCCCAATATATCCCGTACAGCTGTGGCCGCACCTCTGGCGCGACCGGGACGACGCGCGTGACCATGACCCATGCGCCGCCCCCCACGTCGTCGGCGGGGTCGTAACTGTGGTCCTCCAACCCAAACCAGACCTGCATGGCCTCCGCCTTCTCGCGGGGCGACACCGTCGTTTTTTTTCTGTCCTTGCCAGACCTTGTCATAGTCACTTCCCCTTTCTTCGCCCAAAAAACGCCGGGCATACCAACAGCCGACAGTGCTTTCGAGGTCGCAGCCCCGCCCATTGACTTGCCGCCAGTTCACATAAGCCCCTTTGCCGCCAGCCGCAGCCGGTCTCGGGCGACGCCCCAAGCCGCCAAGGCCTCCTCCCGGGACAGCGCCCCGGACAAAAAAGCCTCCAGCGCCGCCACCTTGGCGGGGGCGTACCGCCCCGGTTGCCAAGGCCCAAGGGCTGGGCCGGGCGCCCACAATTCCGGGTCGGTTGCCGCCCGCCGGGCGAGGGTCTGGGCCGACAGCCCAAGCCGCCGGGCCATGGCGGCGACGGTAAGCCACCCCCGCCCTTGCCCCGTCAATGCGCTTTCCCGGCCCGTGGCGGGACTTTCGCCCGCCGGGGTATGCCCTACCACCCCCGGAGCGGCTTTCGGCCCTTGGCGGGCCCTTAAAATGCGTTTTCGCCTCTGCGCGGTCATTGGGCGCCTCCCACGGCGGCGGTGACGAGCCCCGCGCCGCCCTTGTCCGGGGCGCCCGCCCGCCGCTGC
>JAGBOM010000145.1 GCA_017633865.1 Opitutales bacterium | reverse complement strand
TTCCTCGAGGAAAACTCCCTGCCGCCGCTTGAGGACGGGGCGCTCATCTTGCGCAGGATAATCCACAAAACGAAATCCGCGAAATGTTTTATAAACGGGGCTCTCGCGCCTTTAAGCGCGATGCGCGAGCTCGGCGGGCTTTGGGTTGATTTCCACGGCCCGGGCGAGCCGCAAAAGCTTTTCAGCGCTAAGTGCCAGCTTGAAATGCTCGACGCTTTCGGCGGCGTTTGCGCCGGGAAGGAGCCGTATTTGGAGCTTCTAAAAATCCGCGCGCAAAGCCTTAAAAAAATAGGCGAGATAAAATCGGCAAAGCGTCTCGACCCCGACGAAATCGAATTTCTGCGCTCGCGCATAGCCGAAATCGAAAGCTTCAATCCCGACGAGGATTCCGTGCGGGAGCTTGAGGCCAATTTCAAGCTGCTTGAAAACGCCTCCGCCATTTGCGAAAAGACGGCGGCCTCTTGCGGGGCGATTTCGGGCGAGAACGGCGCGATGGACGCGCTCGGATTTGCCCGCCGCGCCCTCTCCGAAATTTCGGAATCCTCCGGGGAGCTCGCGTCTCTTTTAAGCCGTTTGGACTCCGCCATGGTCGAGATTTCCGACATCTCCGCCGACCTTGAAAGCATTTCGGGCAGGTCGTCTTTTACGGACGGCGAGGCGCGGCAAATACGCCAGAGAATGGACGCGTGGCTTTCAATCAGGCGCAAGTTTGGCGGCACTGTTAGCCAGGCGCTCGAGGCGAAGCGCCAGATGGAGGAAAAAATCGCCATGCAGGGCGACGCCGAAAATGCGATGGCCCTTGAGCTTGAAAAAATTTCCGATTGCGAAAGGAAGATGTCGGCTCTCGCCCTAAAAATCGAAAAATCGCGGCGGGCGGCGGCGCGCGGGCTTTCCGAAAAAGTACTTGCCATGCTTAAAAAGCTCGGCTTTAAAAAGCCCGATTTCAAAATTTCCATTTCCGCGGAGGCCGAATTTACGCCTTCGTGCGGGAGCGTTTGCGAATTTGAATTTTCGGCGAATCCCGGCAGCGCGGCGCAGCCCCTTGCAAAAATCGCCTCGAGCGGCGAGCTTGCGCGCGTGATGCTCGGCGTGAAAACCGCAATCGCCGACGCCGACGAAACCCCGCTTCTGGTGTTCGACGAGGTCGACGCCAACGTCGGCGGCGAAATCGGCGCGGCGGTGGGCTTTGAGCTCGCCAATCTCGGCGCGGCGCGCCAGGTTTTGTGCGTGACGCACCTGCCGCAGGTCGCGGCCTTCGGCGACTCGCACCTGCTGGTGAAAAAGACGCAGTCGGACTCCGAAACGAGCGTCGAAATTTCATGCTTAAAGGGCGGCGATAGAGTTTTGGAGCTCGCCCGCATGCTGGGCGACAGAAACTCGAAATCCGCCATAACCCACGCCCGCGGCCTTTTGTCCGCGCGGCGCAACAAATAATTTTTTAAATATGCCACCCTCGAAAAAAACAAAAAAATCCAAACCCGAAAAAATCAGCGAGCGCCTCGGCGAGCTTGAAGGCTCGAGGCGGCCTTTTTTGGCGGCGTTTATTCTGGTTGTTTCCGCGTACTTAATAGCGGCGATGATAGGTTTCGCGCCGAACCAGAAAATATTTTTTAGAGACGGAATCCTGAAGGATTTTGTCCACAGCTCGGCTGTTTCTTCGGACAACGTTTGCGGGGCTGTCGGGGCTACGTTTTGCGTGGTCGCGCTTTCGATATTCGGGGCGGGCGCGTTTTTGCTTTTGGGGTGGCTGGCGTATTGCGGCGTTTTGTGCCTGCTAAAAAAGGCGCGGGTTTTGGGGATTTTTCAGGCGGTTTCCATGCTTTTAAGCGCGGCTTTGTTTTCGACGGGCGCGGCGCTTTTCCATAAGATTTGCGACGAGGCGATGACATCCTCCCCGTATTTCACCTCGGGCTGGGGCGGCAAGCTCGGCTCGTTTTTGTATTCGGAGCTGTTTCACCCGTGGTTTAACTACGCGGGCAGCCTGGTTGTGGTTTCGATTTTATACGGATTCTTTTTTGTGGCGGCTCTTTCCGAAAGCCCGAGGGCGGTTTCGAGGGCGGTTTTTTCCGTGTTCGTTTCGGCTCCGGCGGCGGTTTTTAAATTCGCCGCGTCGGCTTATAGGGAGATGGAGCGCAGGCGCGAGGCTCGCAGGCAAAAAAGGGAGGGCTCTGAGAGCGATGTCGATATAAAAATCGTCCGCGCCGAGCCTGAAAAACCCGCCGCCAAAAAAGAGGCCGCGCCTGAAATCCCCCCGGAGCCCGAAGATTCTTTTGAAGGCTCGGACGGCGAAGAAGACTTTGCGGACGGCTTGGGCGATTCCGAAAATTTCGGCGAAAATGCGGACGCTTCGCCCGATTCGGAAGATTTTGGCGGCGGCTTGGGCGACGGGCTCGAAGCTGTCGGCCCCGCGAATTTGGACGAAGTTTTGGGGCTTTCCCAAAGGCCTTCC
>JAGBOM010000144.1 GCA_017633865.1 Opitutales bacterium | reverse complement strand
AATTCTGCACATAATGAGGTTTTTTTCGCGCTCGGCGGGGCTTTGCGCGGCGAGGCTGCCGCAGGGTTCGCGCGCCTTAAATACGGTGTCGGGCGGCAGCCCCGCGCCTATTTTGCCGTCTATTTTGTGCATTCCAATAGGCGTTCCCAAAGAGCCCTCTACGCACGAGGGCGCTTTTACCGAGGTCGAGACGGGCATTTCTTTTGCGAGGCGCCCGCCGCTAAAAAGATAAAGTTTTTGCTCGCTAATTTTTACAAAAACGCAATGATTCGTAATCTTTAAATTATTCTTTTTGCAAAAATCGAAAAATTGATTGGGAAAAACGTCCATGTCAAAGTCGTTCAAAGTGGGTATCGTAGGCGCGACAGGCGCCGTTGGTAATGAATTGTTGGAGCTTCTCTTCAAGAGAAATTTTCCTATGGCAAGCCTTACGCTTTTGGCTTCCGCGCGCTCCGCGGGCAAAACCGTTGAGCATAACGGCGAAAAATTCACAATCAAAGAGGCCGTTCCCGAAATTTTTGAGGATTTGGACATCGCGATATTCTCGGCGGGCGGCGGCGTTTCAAAGGCGCTCGTGCCCGAGGCCGCAAAGCGCGGGTGCGTCGCGATAGACAATTCCTCCGCTTTCAGGATGGACCCCAATGTGCCCCTGATTGTTCCCGAAGTCAACGCAGAAGCTATAAAGGGGCACAAAAATATAATCGCGAACCCGAATTGCACCACCGCAATCTCCCTAATGGCGCTTTGCCCGCTGCACAGGGAGTTCGGCCTTAAAAGATTTTTCGCGTCGACCTACCAGGCGGTTTCCGGCACGGGCGCGAAGGCGCTTATGGAGCTTGAAAACCAGGTAAGGCAGTTCGCAAACGGCGAAAAGATTGTGTCGAGCGTCTATCCCTACCAAATCGCCTTCAACGCTTTGCCGCACATCGACGTGTTCCAAGACAACGGCTACACGAAGGAGGAGATGAAGATGCTTAACGAAAGCCGCAAGATTTTGTCGCTTCCGAATTTGGTGTGCTCCACAACCTGCGTGAGAATCCCCGTTATGCGCGCGCACAGCGTTGCGATTAACGCGGAGTTTGAGCGCCCGGTGGATGTCGAAAAGGCGAGGGAGGTAATCTCGAAATTCCCCGGCGCCGAGGTTAACGACGACCCCGCAAACTTGAAATACCCGATGCCGCTTTTCTACCAGCGCAAGGAAAAATGCGGCGTGGGCAGAATCCGCAGGGATTTGGCGTTTGAAAACGGTCTGTCGTTCTGGGTCGCGGGAGACCAGCTCTGGAAGGGCGCGGCTTTAAACGCCGTTCAAATCGCGGAGCTTTTGTAGAATTAGCGCAAATTTTGGCGCCTTTTCGGATTTTTGCGGTTCGAAGGGCGCCTTTTTATGCTTGATTTATAAAATTAGGGATATTGTATTGCTACATATTGCGGAGTTAATTCCGATATAATTTTTATTTATTATGGGACTACCAAAAGGCTATAAAAAAACTTGGAACAGCGGCGGGGGCCGCCCCAAGCTCTCTTTGGATTTAAAAAAGAAGAGCGTGAACATTTATCTTACGGAAAGCGAAAAGAGCGTTCTCGACGCCTTGAGGGGCCCGATGAGCGTTTCAAAATTTATCCGCGAAAAGCTGGGCTTAAACGCCAAGGGCAAGGCTTAGTTTTTCGTTTTTGATTTTGGCCGCTTTTTTGAAGGCGGTCTTTTTTTGCGCCGACGCCTCTTTTTTGTTGAAGAGCTTTGGCCGATGTGAAAATATTAAAAAAATCCTCATTTATGAATTGCAAGTATAAGCGCATTGTTTTGAAAGTCAGCGGGGAGGCTCTTAAGGGCTCCGGCGAAGACCCCCATTCCCCCGAAATCCTGCAAAAGCTCGCCCGCGAGCTTAAGGAAGTCCACGAAATGGGCGTGCAAATCTGCATAGTTGTGGGCGGCGGCAACATCTTCAGGGGGCTGAAGGGGCTCGACAAGGGGGTCGACAGAACCACGGGCGACTACATGGGCATGCTCGCCACCGTCATAAACGGCCTCGCCCTCATGAACGCGCTTGAAAACGAGGGCGTAAGCGTTCGGGTTCAGACCGCAATCCCGATGGAAAAGGTCGCCGAGCCCTTCATAGTGCGCAAGGCTCTGCGCCATCTTGAAAAGGGCAGAATCGTGATTTTTGTGGCTGGCACGGGCAACCCCTATTTTTCGACCGACACCACCGCCTCTTTGCGCGCCGCCGAGGTTCAGGCAGACTGCATTTTAAAGGCCACGAAGGTCGACGGCATTTACGACAAAGACCCCGTAAAATTCCGCGACGCCGTGAAGTTCGACGCCATAAGCTACTCGGAGGCGCTTTCAAAACGCCTTGCGGTTATGGACTCCACGGCGTTTTCGATGTGCATGGAAACCAAAATCCCGATTATCGTTTTCGACATGAACGAGCCCGGCAACATCCGCCGCGCCCTCATGGGCGAGAAAATCGGCACGACAGTCGGCGCGTAGCGCCCCGCAAATTTAATAGAAATAAAAGGAAGGAATATGAATATCCAAGCAGAAGTTAAAAAATCCGAAGCCGAAATGAAAAAGGCTTTTGAATTCGTAATGCACGACTTTGAGACAATCAACACCGGCAAGGCGTCCCCCTCGATGGTGGAGGGCGTGATGGTGGAGGTTTACGGCAGCAAAATGCGCTTAAAGGACATCGCCGCAATCACCACTCCCGACTCAAACCTGATAAGGGTCCAGCCGTGGGACAAGGGCGTTTTAAAGGACATTGAAAAGGCGATTATGGTGGCCAACATCGGCATAACGCCGTCCGTCATGGGCGAGGCCGTCCGCTGCCCGATTCCCTCTCTTTCGGGCGAGCGCCGCGCGGAGCTTGCCAAGGTCTGCCGCGACATGGCCGAGCAGGGCAGGGTGCGCATACGCAACATCCGCCGCGACGCCATGGACGCCTTCAAGAAAGCCCAGAAAAATTCCGAAATCACCGAGGACGAGCTTAAGCGCGTCGAAAAGGACATCCAGAACCTTACCGACAAAAATATCGACAACATCAACAAGGCTCTCGAGGCCAAAGAGGCGGATCTTAAAAACGTCTAAGAGCGTATGGGGCAAAAGAGGCGCGTCGTAGTTAAAATCGGCACGGGCGTGTTCACGCGCGGCGTGGGCGAGCTTGACGTCGCGAAAATGGCGGCTATATGCGAGTCCGTGGCGGGGCTTAAAAAGCGCGGCTTCGAGGTTGCGATAGTAAGCTCGGGGGCGGTTGGGCTCGGCATGGGCAGGCTTGGGCTGAAATCCCGCCCGAAGCAGACGAGCACCGTCCAAAAGTGCGCCGCCGTCGGGCAGGGCATTTTGATAGACACCTGGTCAAAGCTTTTCGACGCCCATTCAATTACCACCGCGCAAATTTTGCTGACTAAGGACGATGTCGACATCCAGCACCGCCACAAGGCCATGGCGGAGCTTATGGACGAAATCCTAAAAGACGGAATCGTCCCGATTTTAAACGAGAACGACTGCATAAGCGCCTCGGAGCTCAATATAAAGTTCGGCGACAACGACCTTCTTAGCGCGCTTGTCTCAACCCTAATCAAGGCGGACACCCTCGTAATCCTTTCCACCGCCTCGGGGCTTTTGAACATGACAGGCGACAAGGCCATGATTAAGCGGGTCGAAAAGATAGACTCTAAAATACTCGCAATGGCTCGCGGCACCACGAGCGCGACGGCCGTGGGCGGCATGATTACAAAGCTAAAGGCCGCGGCGATGGCAACCCGCTTCGGCTGCGGGGTTTACATAGCAAGCGGCTCGCGCCCGAAGGTTTTGGAGGGGATTTTCGGCGGCGAAAATCCGCAGGAAGAGCTTGATTCGTGGCTCAGAGTCGCGGGTGATCTCAGCAATCAGGGCGAACTCAGCGACATAGAAGTCAGGATCAGAAAGACGATAATCTCGTTTTTTGAAAAAACTTTCGACTTTTTCGCCCCTTTTGCCGGAGATCCTGGCGAAACAGCTGTTTTTATCGGCGGAGTTCTGCCGGAAGGAGCCGCAAAAATAATT
>JAGBOM010000143.1 GCA_017633865.1 Opitutales bacterium | reverse complement strand
TACAAGTTCCTTAAGCTCGACTCGGGCATGACCGAGGTTTTGCGCCCCGCCCTTTACGGAGCCCAGCACCCCGTTGTCGTAATCCCGCAAAAGCCGACAAGCGAAACGCAGGAGTACATCGTGTCAGGCCACTGCTGCGAAAGCGGCGACATTCTGACTCCCGAGCCGAACAACCCCGAGGGCCTCGCGCCGAGGCTCATGCTGCGCGCCGAGCGCGGCGACCTTTGCGTCGTAGAGGGCGCGGGCGCTTACTGCTCGTCGATGAGCGCGAAAAACTACAACTCCTACCCCGAAGCCCCCGAAGTCATGCTTGAAGGCGACGGCTCTTTCAGGCTGATTCGCCGCAGGCAGACGCTCGAGCAGATGCTTCAAAACGAGGTCGAATAAAATGATATCTTCATCAGCGCAAATAAGGGTAAGGTTCGCCGAAACCGACGCGATGGGCATAGCCTATCACGGCAACTACTTCGCGTGGTTCGAGGTCGCCAGAATCGCGATGCTCGACTCTCTCGGGCTATCATACAGCGCCCTTCACAAAAGCGGCATGCATCTGCCCGTTCTGGAGGTCGGCGCAAAATACATAAGAAGCGCGTTTTTCGACGACACTCTGGAAATCCGAGCCGAAATCCGCGAGAAGCCCCTTCTAAAAATCCGCGTCGACTACGAGGTAAGGCGCGGCGATGAGCTTTTGTGCGCGGGGCACTCCGTCCACGCCTTTGTGAACTCAAAGGGCGTCCCCATAAGGCCCCCCGCCGAATTTATGGAAAAAATCAAGAGCAAATTCGCGGAAGACAAATGAATAGGCTATTCCAGCTTGCGATGATTGCCCTCGCGGGGCTTTTCATTTTCTGCGCGGCGTCCGTCAGAATCCGCAACCTCGAAGACCGCGCCCCGCACGCCGACGAAAGCGAGCAGGCGTTCACCGCCGCGCGCCTCGTCCAAGACGGCGAATACTCCTACAACCCGCGCGGCCCGCACGGCCCGATTTTATACTACTGGGCGGCCTCGGTTCTTTCGGGCAAAGACGCTTGCGACATCGATATGCCTCTTTTAAGAAAAACTCTTCTGCCCGTGTTTTTCGCGACGCTCGCGCTGCTATTTGCCGCGCCGCTTTATTCTAAAAACGAAAAATCCCTTTACCAAAACCGATGCAGAGGCTTGGTCGAGGCGAGGTTCGGGCAAAGCGCGAAATTCGCGTTCGCCGCGGCGGCTGTCGGGTTTTTGTGCGCGTCGTCGCTGTCGTCAATATATTCGACATACTTCGTGCACGAGTGCTTCTTCGCGTTCTTCGGGCTGGGGCTGTGCCTAACGGGCGAAAGATTTTTCAAAAGCCCGACGCTTGTAAATTCTGCGGCGCTCGGAACGCTTGCGGGAATGCTCCAAACCGCGAAGGAAACGTCCGTCATCGCGTTCGCATCTCTTATCGCGGCGTGGATTGTTTGCGACGTATCCTCAAGCGAATACCGCGCGAAACTTGCGCGGTTTTTAAAAACGCGCGGGGCTGTTGGGATTCTAAAAACCGCCCTTTGCGCGGCCGGGGCGGCGGCCTTCGTCTACACGGTTTTCTACTCGAGCTTCGGCGCGAATCCCGACGGAATTTTGGACGGGGTAAAAAGCTACTTCATACACTTTTTCGGGAAGAGCGAGTCGGCGGCGCACGCGAAGGGGTTTTTCTACTACTTCAAGCTTCTCGCGGGCTTTAAAAGCCAGGGCGCGGTTTTCGGCGAAAGCGCGATTTTCGCGCTGTCGATTTGCGGCGGGGTTTGCGCCTTCGCGCTGAAAAACCGCCTTGTAAAATACGCGTTTACATTCGGACTCGCGAACGTTTTAATAATGAGCGCGATCGCCTACAAAACCCCGTGGCTTCTGTTGTTGCCGACAACCGCGCTTTGCCTGCCCGCGGGCTACGCGGTTTCGGTCATGCTTTTTAGCCGACTGAAAAACCGCGGGGTTTTCGCGAACGCGGCCGCGTCGGCTGCGGGTATGATTTTGATTTTTTTGCTCGCAAGCCTGCAAATAAAAGAGCAAAAAAACGCCGCGGTTTTCTACAAGTGCGACCCCCGAAACCCGATGATTTACGTCCACACCCTCAAGAGCGAGGAGGCTCTCGTAAAGCGCATTTACGACTGCGCGAAGGTCGCGGATGAAAGCTTCAGGGTTTTGGTGCTCACAAAAAATTCGCCGTGGCCGCTGCCCTGGCAGCTTTTGAAGCTGAACGCGGCGGATTTTAAAAGCGGCGTCGATAATTCGGACGACCTTTCAAAATACTCGATCGTGGTTTTCGACGCGCCTTTCGACGAATTTTTCAAGGACAAGCTCCCTCCCGACAAATTTTTGGAGGAGTATTTCGGCCTCCGCGAAAACCTGCTTTTAAGAGCCCGCGTAAGGCGCGATATTTTTGAAAAATCTATACGCTAAAGGATTTTTATGAAGAAGCCAAAAAGGGGATGCCTGATTTTCGCCGCGGGGGTTGGCGCGGTTTTCGCCGCCGCGTGCTTTGTTCTTTCAAGCTCCGCGCTCCAAACGAAAATCGCCAATTCCGAAATCCAAAAACGCTTCCCTAACGGCTCGGTAAAAAAAGTTTCGATAAGCCCGTTCGGCGCGGAAATAGAAAGCCTCGAGCTTGAGTTTGAAGGCGGCAAAACCTTTGCCGCGCAAAAACTAAGCGCGAAATATTTTCTGCCAGCCCTCGTTTTTGGGGAGCTGGAAATTTCCGAGCTTAGCTTGGCGGGCGCGGAGTATCGCAAAACCGCCGCGGCTCCCCTGCC
>JAGBOM010000142.1 GCA_017633865.1 Opitutales bacterium | reverse complement strand
AGGCACGGCCTGATCCCCGCGGCGGTCTGGGTTACGAACGGAACCAGATTGTTCGGCACGCCCCTCGGCAGCTCGCCGATTAAGGCCGACGGGTGCGCGCCAACGGGGTTGAAATAGCGCAAAATAATGCCGTTTAAGCCGCCGTAGGCCTTTACGCTGTCGCGCAGAATGTCCTCGCAAATCTGCTTTGTGCGCCCGTAGGGCGAGGTTGCGGGCTTCAGCTTTGTAAGCTCCGTGTAGGGCAGCTCGTCGGGCTCGCCGTAAACCGTGGCGGACGACGAAAATATGACGTTCGTCCGCTTAAATTCGTTCATAAGCGCTATTAGATTAACGAACGACTGCAAATTGTTCGAGTAGTATTTTAGAGGGTCGGAGACGGATTCGCCCACGGCCTTGTGCGCGGCAAAATGAATCGCCGAATCGAAATCGTGCGCCTCGAAAACCTTTCGGAAAGCGGAAGCGTCGCAAGTGTCCGCCTGTATGAACGGAAATTTTTTGCCCGTAATTTTCGAGATGTTTTCAATCGCCGAAGCCTCTGAATTTACAAGATTGTCGACCGCGACAACCTCGAAGCCCGCGTCCAGCAGCTCCACAATCGTGTGCGAGCCTATGTAGCCCGCCCCGCCCGTAACTAAAACTTTTTTGTTTTTCATTATAACGCTCCTAAAAATGATTCGCGCTAAAATTTCCGAAAAACGCCCGCCAAACAAGGAAAATAAAAACCGCCCGCGCCGCGCTTGTCGAAACTTTCCGCGCCCTTATAAGATTAAACGCAAAACCGATGTTTTCATTAAAATAAAACTTTGTCGAGAAAAAACCGAAAGCTCTCGAAACAAAGTTTCAAAAAAGCGCATTCGGCGCTTAGCCCGGCCTCTAAAAAATCCCCCTTTATCCGCGTTTTTGCGGAGCCGCCCGCAAAGAGAGCTCGGGAAAATATACAAACACCAAGCAATACCGCTAAAAATATAACATTTTCGCGGCAAACATTTTTTGCAAGAATCCTTTTCTCGGGGATTTTTGCCAAAGAAAGACGAAAAACAAGCCTTTTCGGAGGAAAAGTTATTTTCTAAAAAATTTAAGAAATTTTTGTTTACATTATAATGCGGACTATTTACAACTTGCTAAAATGAATATCCTTTTCACTTGCGTTGGGAGACGGAATTATCTTGTTTCCTATTTTAAAGAGGCGCTTTGCGGAAGCGGCGTTATAGTGGGCGCGGACGCCAATGAACTGGCCTCCGGCCTTGCGGAATGCGACAAAAAGAAAATTGTCCCGCCGGTGAATTCCCCGGAGTATATCCCAAGCATACTAAACATTTGCAGGGAGGAAAAAATAGGATTGCTATGCTCCTTAAACGACTTGGATTTGCCCGTGCTATCCAAAAATTTAGACAAATTTAAGGAAGTCGGCACAATAGTCAGCGTAAGCTCGCCCGAAGTCATAGACATTTGCTTCGATAAAGTTTCAACCGCCGAATTTGTCGAATCCATAGGCCTAAACGCCCCCCTTACATACACGAATTTGGACGCGGCGCTCGGCGCGCTAAAAAGCGGAAAAATCGCCTACCCCGTCGTTGTAAAACCCCGCTGGGGGAGCGGTTCAATAGGGCTTGAATTCGCCGAAAACGAGCGGCAGCTTAAGCTCTCCTTCGAGCTCATAAAGGAAAAGCTTTCCTCCACCATTTTGAAGGACGCCAGCCTTTCCGACTGGGATAACGCCATTATGATTCAGCCCAAGCTCAAAGGCGATGAATACGGCCTCGACGTCCTAAACGATTTTAGGGGCGAAAACGTCGCCGTTTTCGTGAAAAGGAAAATCAGAATGCGCGCCGGGGAAACCGACATGGCTGAAACCGTAAACATTCCGGCGCTCGCCGAAATCGGCAAAAAGATCGGGAAAAATCTCAAACACATAGGCAATCTCGACTGCGACGTGTTTTTCGACGGCGAAACCGCCTGTATTTTGGAAATGAACCCGCGCTTCGGCGGCGGCTATCCGTTCACGCACTGCGCGGGGGGCGACGCGACCAAGGCGTATCTGGCCTGGGCCCGGGGCAACGACGCCCCCAAGGAATGCTTTGAAAACTTCAGGGCGGGAGAGACCTTTTCAAAGTGCGACAGGCTTATAAGAGTAAAGTAGCGCCATGAACTTGAACGTCGGGCTATTAAAAAACTCCGCAAAGCTTAAGGACTGCATCGTTTCGGCATTCCGGCGCGCCGACAACGATTTTTATCCGCCATTTTCGTCAAGGGTGGATTTGCCTTCATATGCGGACAAAATAATATCAAAAGCGTTTCTTGTGGGCTCCTGGGAAAAATCCTCCGAAGAAGACGGAGTTTTAATTCCGGAAAAACTATACTCCCTTTATGTCGGCTATGCGGACAAAAATTTTGAATATTCGTTTTTGTCCTACATATGGGTGGACCGCGCATTAAGGGGCCGGTCCGTCGGCAGGCGCATGCATAACATCGCGGAATCCTTCGTTAGGGAAAAGGGAATGCGCGGCATACGCGCCAAGACTTGGCTTGAAAACAACGAGGCAACCATCGCCTTCTACAAGTCTTTGGGATACAAAATATCCGCCCCCGTTTATAACGCGGAATTGAAAAGAAGCGATTTGGATTTGACTTTGGATTTTTACAGGGAATAGGCGTTTTTTATGAGGGTTGACGATATTTGTTTTCGCGGGCTGTCCTTCAAGATGGCAAGAGACGATCTTTTTGCGGAAGCCGGCGGCGGGAATAAAGCCAGAAAGACGCGCGAGTACAAGGCCGACATCCTCGCGAAGGGAGCGAACGCGATTGTCACAACCGGCGGCGTGCAGTCGAACCATTGCAGGGCCGTGGCGCTGATGTGCGCTAAGCGCGGGTGGAAATGCCGGCTGGTCTACCACGGCTCCGCTGAAAGATTTTACGCGGAAAAAGGAAACGCGCTAATCGCCAGAATGTGCGGCGCGCAAACCGTATTTGTAAAGGAGGACATGATTTCCTCCGCGATGGATTCCGCGATGCTTGATTTTAGCAAAGACGGCCTTGCCCCGTATTATATCAGGGGCGGGGGCCACGATATTTGCGGCGGCGTCGCCTACGTCAAAGCGATAGGCGAGCTGAAGGAAAATTTGGCGGAGGCGCCGGACTATATCTTTCACGCGTCCGGAACCGGCTCCACGCAGGCTGGAATTTTGGTGGGGCTTGAGCGCTTTGGCTGGGCGAATACAAAAGTCGTCGGAATTTCAGTGGCAAGGAACGCGCAAAGGGGCGCAAGCGTCATATCGGAATTCTCCGCGAGCCTCGCGAAATACTGCGGAGTCCGGTTCGACAGCTCCAAAATTATTTTTACGGATAAGTATGTTTGCGGCGGTTACGAAAAATATTCCCCCGAACTGAAAGAAATCGCCATGGACGCCGCCGAAAAGCTCGGAATCCTTTTCGACACAACCTATTCGGGCAAGGCGCTTTTCGGGATGTACAACTACATCGCCGAAAACAGGGAGCTTATGCGCGGCAAGAAAATCCTGTTTTGGCACACGGGCGGAATTATGAACCTTATGGCGTAAAATCAAAGATGCGGCGGAATGAAATTACCCGCCAAAAACAACGCTATAATTCCATACTCCCAATTCCCGCTATGCCTGTTTTTTTGGGGATTAGGATAAAGTCGATTATTTTTTTGCGGACTCCAATTCCCTCTTTCGCTCCACGTCGAAAAAATCTCCAACGCCTACTGTTATGTCCGAGCTTTTGAACACTTTGCAAATAGTTTTTAGAGCTATGGCCGCGTCCCCGCAAAATGTTATATTTTTCACATATTTAACGTCGTACTCGAATTTCGCCCGCCAAGAAAGACAGTTTCTGCCGTTGACCTGCGCCAAGCCCGTAATTCCTGGGCGCGCCTTGTGCCTGAGCCTTTCGGTTTCATTATAGTATGGCAGATAGCGCACAAGCAGCGGCCGCGGCCCTATAAACGACATGTCGCCCTTTAGAACATTGAAAAATTGCGGGATTTCGTCGAGGCTTGTTTTTCTTAAAAACCTTCCCAATTTTGTCAGCCGTTGGGCGTCGGGCAAAAGCGCGCCTTTATCGTCGGTTTTGCCGTTCATGCTGCGAAATTTTACGAGCTTAAAAATTTTCTCGTTTAGGCCGGGGCGGTCCTGCGTAAAAAATACGGGGCTGCCCATATTTAATCTTATAAGAATATATAATAGCAAATATACGGGAGACAACAGTAAAATTAGAACAAACGCCCCTGCAAAATCGATGAAACGCTTTAAATATTTTGAATACATTAATTGGAATAGAACTAAAAATATTCGAGTTGTCAAAATTTAAATTTTTAGGAGCGAATGCTTTTTTATTGCAAGTTCCGAATTTTATATCTTATTAATATTAAAATATGGAAAATAATTTCAAAAAGTGGCCCTTCTTCGACGAGGGCGATATCGACGCGGTTTGCGCGGTATTGCGATCCGGAAAAATCAACCGCTGGACGGGCTCGAAAAACGAGGAATTTGAAAAAAAGCTTTGCGAAAGCGTAAAATGCAAATATGCGATAGCCCTGGCGAACGGCTCTTTGGCGCTTGAGCTCGCTCTTGTCGCCGCGGAGGTCGGAGAGGGAGACGAGGTTATAACGACATGCAGAACCTTTATGGCCTCGGCGAGCTGCGCGGTCATGCGCGGGGCGAAGCCCGTGGTTGCCGACGTCGACCCAAACAGCCAAAACATTTGCGCCGAAACAATAGAAAAATGCATAACCCCGCGCACAAAGGCGATAGTGGCAGTCCACCACGCCGGCTGGCCCTGCGATATGGACCCCATTATGGCTCTCGCCAAAAAATACAATTTGTTTGTTATTGAGGACTGCGCCCAGGCTCACGGCGCCGTCTACAAGGGCAGGCCTGTAGGCTCTATTGGCGACGTCGCCGCCTGGAGCTACTGCCAGGATAAAATCATAACCACCGGCGGCGAGGGCGGAGCCGTTACAACCAACAACGAAGCCTTTTGGCGCAAAATGTGGGAATACAAAGACCACGGCAAAAGCTACGACGCCGTGTTTAACCGCCCCCACCCCGCGGGCTTTAGATGGCTTATCGAAAGCTTCGGCACGAACTGGAGAATGACTGAAATGCAGGCGGCTCTGGGAATCCGCGCCTACGAAAAGCTCCCCGAATGGACGCGCCTTCGCGCGCGCAACGCAAAGATGTACGAGGCCGCCCTTTCAAAGTTCGGCTGCGTCCGCCTGACGCCCCCGCCCGCGGAAATCGTCCACGCCTACTACAAATACTACTGCTTTGTCCGCCCCGAAAATTTGAAATCCGGCTGGACTCGGGATAGAATCGCGGACGAAATCTGCGCCGCCGGCGTTCCGTGCTTCGCGGGCTCGTGCTGGAATATCTCCGCCGAAAAATGCTTTGCGGACAGGGGCTGGAGCAAAACCGAACAAGAGCTTCCGAACGCCTACGCGCTTAAAGACACCTCTTTAATGCTATTGACGCACCCCACCCTCTCCGAGGCCGATATGCTCCGCGCCTGCGAAGTTATCGAAGGGGTTTTGAGGCGCGCGCAAAAATAAAATCAAGAAATTCGGACAAGGCAAGCCGCGCCGCGGACAACTCTTAAAAAACCAAACAAAAAAATCTTCGCCCGCTCGAAAAAAACCCAAGGCGCAAGCCCGCAAAAAAATCCGCTTCAAAAAAATAAGCGGATTTTTTGTCGTTCAAAAATTTTTCCGCCCAAAATGTTTTGCGCGGAAAATTCAAAAGCCTATTCGTAGAACTGCGCCTTGTATTCGGGAACGTTTTTATTTATGAAACGCTTTAGGTTGTTGACGCTTTCGGCGTCGGCAATCTCCTTTATTTCGTCGACGACCTCTTTCATCTCGCCGTAGGACGGCGCTTCGGAAACGAACCCGAAAATGCGCGGGTGCCCCGTCTTTTCGAGCGACTCGTTTTTGTGCTGAAGCTCCTCGTAAAGCTTTTCCCCGGGGCGCAGGCCTATGATTTTTATGGGGATGTCCACTTCGGGCTCGAAGCCGCTCAGGCGAATCATGTGGCGGGCGAGGTCTATAACCTTGACGGGCTCGCCCATGTCCAGAACGAAAATCTCGCCGCCGCGCGCCTGCGCGCCGCACTGCAAAACAAGCCCGACGGCCTCGGGAATCGTCATAAAGTAGCGGGTGACTTCGGGGTGAGTTACGGTCACGGGCCCGCCCTCGGCGATTTGCCGCTTGAATGTCGGAATGACGCTGCCGGAAGACCCCAAAACGTTGCCGAACCTGACCGCCACAAACTGCGTCTTGTTGCCCTCCTTCGCCTGCATAGACTGCACCGCCTTTTCGGCGAGGCGCTTTGTAGCGCCCATTACGTTTGTGGGGTTTATCGCCTTGTCTGTCGAAATTAAAAGGAATTTTTCGACGCCGTACTTCGCGGCGATGCCGGCCAAATTCCATGTCCCGAAGGTGTTGTTTTTGAGCGCCTCGCCCGGCTGCGACTCCATCATCGGAACGTGCTTGTGCGCCGCCGCGTGGAAAATCAGCTGCGGGCGGTATTTCGAAACTATCGCCTCCATCCTCT
>JAGBOM010000141.1 GCA_017633865.1 Opitutales bacterium | reverse complement strand
GTGGCGGGCAACTACGGGCTTAAAACGCTCATGTACGGCACGATTCTGCCCGCGCCGAAAATCGCCAAGAAATGCGCGGACGCCATGCGCGAAACCCAAAGGCTCGGCTTTGAATGCGGCATACACTCCTGGGACCATTTCAAATGGCAGGACTACCTCTTTAAAATGCCGAAAGACGAAATTTACTCCGAATTCAAAAAGGCCTACGACGCCTTCGCTGAGGTTTTCGGCTATCCCGCGCTCTCATGCGGCGCGCCGGGGTGGCAGTGCTCGCCGGATTCTTTGGAGGTTCAAGACTCTTTCGGGCTAAAGTTCGCCTCCGACGTCCGCGGCAAATTTCCATTCATGCCGAAAATGGGGGGCCGAAGCTTTAAGACCCTGCAAATCCCCTCGACGCTCCCTACCCTCGACGAAATGCTCGGAACCGTCTCAATCGAAAAAATCGCCGAGGCCTACTTGCGCCAAATCGAGCGCGACGGCCGGCACGTCATGACCATACACTCCGAGCTTGAGGGCAACGCCTACGCGGATTATTTCGGCGAATTTTTAAAGGAGGCTAAAAGGCGCGGCGTGGAATTTTTCTCGCTCAACAGCTACGCCGACAGCCTGCTGGCCTCGCCCGAAAAAATCGCCGAGGCCGAAATTAAAATGCTCCCCTTCCCCGGCAGAAGCGGAAATTTGGCCGTTCAAGTTTAGCAAAATTCTTTTTAAAAAATTTTGCTTAAAACGAAAAAAAGCGGGAGATTTTCCCGCCTTTTTTGCGCTTTGCTATCGCGCCGAAAATTCGGAATAGCCCGCGCGATTTTGCGGAAGAGCCCGCTTGCCGCCGCTAAATTTTGTAAAAGAGTTTGAAGGTTTTTATTTCGTGGGCGCCGAATTTTACGCCCCGCAAGCCCTCGGTTTTTTTAATAGCCCGCTCGGACAAATCCGCAAGCTCGACTTTTGACGGCTTAAACGCGAAATTTAAATCCGCAAGCTCCTCCGCCGGGTTGAGATTTACGAACCTCGCGACCCAGGCCTTGCCGTCCTGCGAGGGCTTCATCGCAACAAGCTCCACCGCGGGGTTTGAAATTTCCACAAAGCTCGCCCCCGCCTCGGGAATTTCCGAAGCGGCTTTGGCTCCCTTAATTTCCGAGACTTTAAAGACGCTGTTTAACGCCCTTGCGCGCGCCGAAACTTTTGCGCGGTCGAGCCCCTCCGGCATCGGGTAGAGGGAAAGCGCAAAGCTTTGCCGGCCCAAGTCCGCAAAGTCGCGGCTAAAATCGTCGACATCTTCGGGCTTGTCTGAAACGCTTACAAGCGGCTCGCCCGGGCGGGGAACGCACCTTAAAATTCCGACTTCGATTGACGAGTCCTTAAGCCTGTGGCCGTACTTGCAGTCGTTCAAAACCGCGAAGGCTCTGTTTTTGGAGCGCAGCGCCGCCCACTGGTGTGCGGGGGTTTCCAAACGCGCCCTGCGCCATTTTGTGGCGTCGTTTGCGGAGCGCTCGTACGAGCCGAACGCGACTTCCGAAACGGATTTTTGCGCCTTAATTCCGAGCGGAAAAACGTAGCGCAGCATTTTGCGCCTGTCGCGCCAATCGAGGGATATTTCAAGTTTAAGAGTGTCCGCGCCGCCGTCCAAAACCGCGCGCTCGCGCAGTTTTGAAGAGCCGTATTCAAACTCAAAATCGGCGACGGCTGAGGAATCCTCCATGTGGAATTTAGACGAAACAATTTTCATCGCCCGCCTTTTATTTGAGCGGTAGCCGTTGCCGAAATCCCACGCGTCGCCGAAGTCGTCGTAAACCATAAAGACGTTGGCGGGGCGGGACTTGTCGGCGAAGTCGAGCTTTGAATTTTTGTCGATAAACGAAAAAATTTCGCCTTTCGAGTTGAATTTTACGGCGAGTTTTTCGTTCTCCAAAACGCCCTTTCGAGCGCTTGCCCTCGGCGCTGCCCGGGCGGATTTTAGAGGCGCAAAGCCGAGTTTGGGCACGCTTATTTCGGAGGAGCCCAGCCTCTTTTTGGCGAGCCAGCTCGTAGTGTTGAAAACGGCCTTAAAGCCGAGAAGCCCGCCGATTTTCGCGGCGCACTTGTCTATATATTCGCGGAGCTTTTTCTCGACAACCTCGTACCCCGCGCAGCTTTCCTTGTAGACCCGCTCGATTGAGGAGCCGGGAAGAATGTCGTGAAACTGGTACAGCAAAAATTCGCGCCAAAGGTCCTTCAAAAATTCCGTTTCCGCCTTTTTGTTCGACATCCGCTCCAAAACGTAGGCGAACCATTCCGCCTGAAAGAGCAGATTCTCGCAAATTCTGTTGTGCTTTTTGTTGCGCCCCTGCGTTGTAAACGTGCCCTGGTGCCGCTCGAGGTAAAGGTCGCCGCGCCATACGGGAAAGTTTGCGGACTCCTTTTCGAGGTCTTTCAAGAAGCTTTTTACGCTTCTATTTTTGATTTTATTAAGGCCGCAAACCCTTTTGTTTTTGAGGATTCTTTCAAGGTGCTCCTCGCCGGGGCCCCCGCCGCCGTCGCCTATTCCGAAGGCCATGAGGGCGTTATTGCTTGCGTCTTTTTGCGCGTAGTTTTTCTCGATTTTTAATAGGCTGCGCGGGGCGGCCGGGCTGTTGTAGGTGTCTTCGGGCAGCATGTGCGCGAGAACCCTGCTTGAGTCTATCCCCTCCCAAACAAACGAGTGGTGCGGGAACTTGTTTACGGTGTTCCACGAAATTTTCTGCGTGATAAAATATTTTACGCCGCTTTTTAAAAGGATTTGCGGCAGCTGCGGGGAGTATCCGAAAGAGTCGGGAATCCAAAAATATTCCGGCTCGACTCCGAATTCCCCCTTGAAAAACTCCCTGCCGAGCATCATTTGGCGAACAAGCGACTCCCCCGAGGGCAGGTTGCAGTCGGGCTCGACCCACGCCGCGCCAAGCGGCTCTATCTTGCCGCGGGCGACAGCCTCTTTTATGCGCGCATAAAGGCTTGGATACTCCCGCTTCATCCACAAATACGCCTGCGGCTGGCTCGCCCCGTAAACGTATTGCGGGTAGCGTTTTTGAAGCGCCAAAACGGTCGCGAACGTGCGGGCGAGCTTGCGCTTTGTTTCGCGGATAGGCCAAAGCCAGGCAAGGTCCATGTGGGCGTGCCCTATCGCGGAAATTTCGAGCTTCGGGCGCGCGCGCTTTTTAAACAGCGCTTTTTCCAAAATTTTTTTCGCTTTTGGAATTTCGGGCGAGCCCTCGCTTAAACTCTCCAAATTTTCGCCGAAAAGCCCGGCGGTTTCTAAGAGCGCGTTTTGCAGGCTTGCGGCTGTTTCGGGGTTCGACTTGGGGCCAAGCGCGCAAAGCCAGTCGAACGCGTGCTCGAAAAGGTAGTAGAGCGAGCGGATTTCGGGGTTTATGCGCACAAGGCGAGCGCACGCTATTTTGCCCTCGCCCTTCAGCCTGCCGAAAAGGTCGTTTAAGGCGCAGTCCGCCCAGACTGTAATTCTCGACTTTTCAAGCTCCGCCGCGCTCGGGATAAAAATCCGCTTTGCGGGCTTGCCGAGAGAGTCGCAAAATTTGGACGCCTTGCAGGTCAGCCCCTGAAGCGGATTGCCCTTTGCGTCAACCACAAGCATTTCCCCGTTGACGTCGAGCTTAAGCGCGAGATTTTTTCTTTCGAGCGATTTCGGCAGGGCGCATGAGAACTTCATCCAAGCGCAGTCGAAAAGCTTTTTCGCCCAAACTTCGCCCTCTTTGGGCGAGCTTTTTTTGCCGCGCAGCCTGTCCGCGAAAGGCAGGGGCTCGGCGGATTTAAAAGACGCTATTTCAAGCTCCTTTAAAGGAACGTCTGTCGAGCAATAAAGCCGCTCCAAAAACTCCGCAAGTTTCGCCTTAATTTCCGGATTCATAAGTTGTTTTAATTCGCTTCGGATAAGAATGTTTCGGGCGGATTTTTTTGCGCGCGCCGCGCGGGCGCAAAGCGGGGGAATAAAAAATCTCCGCCCGAATATAAAGCCCGCGAAAATCCGCTACTTGCCGTCGACGCCGTCTTGGAGCTTTTGCATTCCGGATTTCACCTCGGCCTTTTGGCGAAAGTCCATAAGCATGCTTACGATTATGTAAAGCGTCACGCCCGCGGCTATCGCGCAGTCGGCCACGTTAAACGCCGGCCAGCGGTAGTTTACGAAGGGCAAATGCACGTCCAAAAAATCGACGACCTGCCCGCGGAAAATCCTGTCGAGCAGGTTCCCGACAATGCCGCCGCCGAAAAGCCCCATGGCGACCTGCAAGACGGGGTTTTTAAACCCGAGCTCGCGCCTGAAAATCCACATCGCAGAAAGCGTCACAAGCGCGATCGACGAAAGCAAATACGTCTGCCCCGACAGCATTCCCCACGCCGCGCCCTCGTTTGTTATGTGCACGATGTAAAAGAAGTCCTTCACGACCTCCACGGGCTTGGCCGAGGCGGAGTTAAGGTTGTAAACGGGGGTGTTGTCGACCCACGGCAGAGCCCTCGCCACCGCCCATTTCGTAATCTGGTCCAAAAGCGCGACCAGGCACGCCGCCGCGAAAAACACCCGCGGGAAAGGCTCTACCCGGCGTTTTGCGGGAAGGTTCGACTCGTTGTTTGCGCTTATCAAGGCGGGAAAAATTTTTTTGGGGTTATTCGCCGGAGTCGTCGGACATTTCCGAAAGCGGCATATCGTCGCCGCCGAGGTCCACCGCGTACTGGGAGCGGCTTCCGGACTTCGACTTTTTGTTCTCAATCTCCTTTTGGCGCTGGCCGTCAACCGTGCAGCGCGCAAAGGGAATCGCCATAAGGCGGCTTTCGGGAATGGGCTTGCCGGTTATTTCGCAGCGGCCGTAGGTGCCGTTGCGGATTCTTTCGAGGGCGGCGTTCACTTCGGAAATTATGTTTTGCTCGCTCGAAAGCAGGCTGAAGGCCATGTCGCGCTCGAAGCTTTTGGAGCCAATATCGGCGGCGTCCATGCCCTGCGTCGAATTTTCGTGCGAGAGCCCGCCGTTGTTGGCCGAGACGCTTTCGATTTTTTCCGAGGGCGAGCCCTCGAAGCGCGCGCGCATTTCAATTAGAAGCCTGTAATACTTTTTCCACTTTGCGGGGACGTCCTTTTCCTCAAGCTCGCTCTTGTTCTGGACAATGGGGTTGAAGCCCAAAATGTCGGATATGCTTGCCGATTCGAGCGTCTTTTTGGGCGCGGCGGGGGCGGGTCGGGACTGAACGGCTTTTTTCGCGGGGCTTTTCGCGGAGGCGGAAGATTCGCGGCGCGCGGATTTGTCCTCATTTTTCGACGCGGCGCGCGACTTAAAATAATCCTCCAAATCGTCCATTGAAAAATATATGCCCGCGCTCGGGCGAACCGCGGGGGCGGGAGCTTTTGCCTCTGGAGCCTTCGCGGGGGACGGGATTTTTATTTTAAGCAAATTTATGACTTCCGCCGCCGACAGCTTGCGGGCGGACTTTATTGCGGGCCCGCTTTTTTCCGCCGAATTTGAGGCGGTCTTCGACTGCTTTTTGGCCGCGGGCTTTTTGTCTTCAAGCTTTTTGGATTCTGCCTTTTTAGCATCGGGCTTTTTGGCCTCAACCTTTTTAGGTTCCCGCTTTTTGGGCGCGGCGGGGTTTGCCGAAATTTTTGCCGCGGGCTTTTTTGCGGGGGCTTTTTTTGCTTCCGCTTTTTTTGCGGCGGGCGCGGGCTTTTTTGCCGCCGAAGAAGAAGCTTTTTTTGCCTCGGGCTTTTTTGCCGCGGGTTTTTGCGGAGACGCTTTTTTTGCGGAAGATACTTTATTCGGCTTTTTCGCCGCGGCGGTTTTGGGCGCGGGCTTTTTTGTCTGCGATTTAGGCAAGGCCTTAGTCTGCGGCCTTTTTGCGGGGGCTTTTTTTGACGCCGCTTTTTTTGCGGCGGGCGCGGGCTTTTTTGACGCCGAAGAAGAAGCTTTTTTATTCGTCTGCTTTTTCGCGGCGGGCTTAGCGTTTTTTGCGGATGATTTTGCCGAAGTTTTTGCGGGGGTTTTCGGGGAGACCTTCGCCTTCTTTTGCGCGGGCTTTTTCGCGGCGGAAGCCGCCGTTTTTTTAGGCGCAGCGCCGCCCTTGGAGGTCTTTTTTGCGGGTTTTGACTTCTTTTCAGCCTTCTTCATAAAGTTCAGGTTTAAGAGTTTTCGATTTCTTCAAGCGCGGCGCGGCAGCGCGGGCAAAGCCCGTCGCCGTCCAAATCTTTCACGACGCGCCAGCACCTTACGCACTTGCGCCCTTCGGCCTTGCGCGCCTCTATTGAAGGCGTTTCAAATTTGCCTTCCACGATTTTGACAGAAGATACTATGAAAAGTTCCGCGAGCTTCCCCTCAAATTCGCGAAGCGCGGCGATATCGGAACCCTCGGAGGAAACCATAATTTCTACCTCGGCCTCGAGGTTCTTGCCGATGACTTTTTCCTGGCGAAGTTTTTCGAGCTCCTCGTTTGCCATGTCGCGGAATTTCAGAAGGCGGTCGAACTTTTCGCTAAGGGCGGCGTCCATCCAATTTTCGGGGATGTCGCACCAGCCTTGCAGGTGTATGGAGTCTTCCGAATACTCGCTTTTTTTGGTTTTGAAGTTATAGGCCTCGTCGCAAGTGAAAGTGAGAATGGGGGCGGCGACTTTCAGGAGAATGTCGTTGATAAGCCAAATCGCCGTCTGCGAAGATCTCCTCAATTTTGAATTGGCGGCGAAGGTGTACATTCTGTCTTTCAAAATGTCGTGGTAGATTCTCGAAAGGGTTACTCCGCAGAACACGTCGATAAGGCGGTAAACCTTGTGGAATTCGTAGTTCTCGTAGGCGGCCTGCGCTTCTTTGGCGAATATGCAGGCCTTGTGCAGCGCCCATTTGTCAATCGCGTCAAGCTCCTCGATTTTCACGGAGTCGGCCCCGAAGTCGAAGTCGGAGAGGTTGCCGAGCTGGTACATTATGGTGTTGCGGACGCTGCGGTAGGTGTTGGCCACATGCGTAAAGATGCCGTCGGAAACGGGGATGTCGCTTTGGTAGTCCTCCGAGGAAATCCAAAGGCGGACGATGTCCGCGCCCCATTTGTTGACGTACATGTCGGCGGTGTGCGGCTTGCCGTCGCTTTTGGAAATTTTTTTGCGCTGCTCGTCAACGATAAAGCCGTGGGTTATCACCTTTTTGTACGGAGCCCCGCCAATCGTGGCCACTCCCGTCCAAAGCGAGCTCTGGAACCAGCCCCTGTGCTGGTCGCTGCCCTCGAAGTACAAATCTGCGGGAACTTGCAGGTCGGGATTTTTCGCGAGAACCGCCCTGTGGCTCGAGCCGGAGTCTATCCAAACGTCAAGAGTGTCCGCGCCCTTTTTGAGCTCGGAGGCCTTGGGCCACCCCGCGGGAAGCTCGATGCCGTCGAGAATTTCGCTTTCGCTTGAAGTGTACCAGAACGCCGTGCCGAGGCGCTCGACCTTGTCGGCGATTGCGGAAACGACTCCGCCGTCAAGATACGCCTTGCCGCTTGCGTCGTAAAACGCGGGAATAGGCACGCCCCAAACCCTTTGGCGCGAAATGCACCAGTCCGGGCGCGACTCAACCGCGCCGCGTATTCTATTTTCGCCGCTTGCCGGCAGCCACGAAACTTTTGATATCGCCTCGAGCGCGCTTTTGCGGAAGCCGTTTTTGTCGAGCGACACGAACCACTGGTCCATCGCCCTGAATATTACCGGCGTCTTTGAGCGCCAGCAGTGCGGGTATTGGTGCTCGATTTTTGAAAGCTTTAAGAGCGAGCCGTTGGCCTCGATTATCTGCAGAACCTTGATGTTTGCGAGATTCTTGCCCTTCTCCTCCAAAACGCTTACGCCCACAAGCTCCCGCGGGACTCTGCCGTCGTCCACATATCTGCCATCGTCGTCGAGCGGGCAGTAGATTTCCCAGCCGTTTTCAAGGCCGGTTTGGTAGTCTTCCAAGCCGTGGCCGGGGGCGGTGTGCACGCAGCCCGTGCCGGAATCCATCGTGACGTACCTCGCGCAGGCGATGGGCGCGTTTCTTTCGATAAACGGGTGGCGGGCGTTCAAACCCTTCAGCGCCTCGCCCTTGCAAAGCGGCTTGATTTCGGGGTTTTCAAAGCCCAAATCCGCCGCGAATTTTTCCGCCAGCGGAAGCGCCACAACAAATGTTCTGCCGTTTGCCGAAACCGCCGCGTATTCGACTTCGGGGTGGACGGTTATGCCCAAATTCGCGGGGAGCGTCCACGGGGTTGTAGTCCAAATTACGATTTCCGCGCCGCTTAAGGAAAGCGCCTTGTTGGCGGCCTCGTCGAGCTTGAACGCCACCCAAATCGAGGGCGAGACGTGGTCTTTATATTCGATTTCCGCCTCCGCCAAAGCCGTCGCGCAGGGGATTGACCAATACACGGGCTTCTTGCTGCGGTAAACGAGACCCTTTTTTATGAACGCAGAAAACGTCCTTAAAATTTCCGCCTCGTAGGCGTGCGACATCGTTTTATACTGGTTTTTCCAGTCCGCCAAAACGCCGAGGCGCAGGAACTGCTTGGTCTGCTTTTCGATGAAGGCGGCGGAGAATTTCGCGCACTCAGCGCGCAAGTCGGCGACGGGCAGAACGCGCTTTTCCTCCCTAAGCATTTTCGCGACCTTGTGCTCGATTGGCAGGCCGTGGCAGTCCCAACCCGGAATGTAGGGGGTTGAAAATCCGCGCATAGACTTGTAGCGCAGGATGATGTCCTTCAAAATTTTGTTGAGAGCCGTGCCGATGTGGACGTCGCCGTTGGTAAAGGGCGGGCCGTCGTGCAGGATGAATTTCGGGCAGCCCGCGTTCTTGCGCTGGATTTTGCCGTAAAGATCCATGTCTATCCAATGCTGAATGCGCGCGGGCTCGCGCTTTACGAGGTCGCCCCTCATGGGGAAGCCTGTTTCGGGCAGGTTCAAAGTTTTTTTGTAGTCAGTGTCAGCCATTTTTCAATGCCATTTTTTTAAAGTTAGAACGGGTAGCCGGACGTCGAAGCGCCGGAGTCGCGCGCGGCGTTTTCCTGCGCCTCTATCGCGAGGCGCTGGCGGCGGTTGAGCTCCGCGTTCTGCTCGGCTTCGAGCTTGCGCTC
>JAGBOM010000140.1 GCA_017633865.1 Opitutales bacterium | reverse complement strand
GGCCGCCAGAACCCCTATCGCCCAGTACGCGCCGTGGGTCAAATACTTGAGCTTTGAAAGCGTCTTTTTTTCGACGAGCATAAGGGTGAGCGAGCGCACGAACATCGCCCCGATTCCAAGCCCCACAACAATCACAACAACGTCTTTTGTAAACGCGAACGCCCCCAAAACGCCGTCCAAAGAAAACGACGCGTCTATGAGCTCCAAATATAAAAACGCCGCGAACCCCGCCTTGCCCGCCGCGCGGGAGAGCGAGGAGGTTTTGTCGTTGCGCTCGAGAAACGCCGAAATTTTGTCTATCAATAGAAACAGGGCTATCCCAGCCAAGCCCGAAACCGCGCAGACCTTGCGGGAGCCGGCGGGCAAAAACGCAAGCAGAGCCCCCAGCGCAAGAAGCGAAACAATCTCGCGCACAAACATTATTTTTGCGAGGGGCTTTAAAGGCCTTTCCACGGATTTAATCCAGTCTACCCGCTTTTTGTCGTCTATAAAAAATTTGAGAAAGAGCATCAATAAAAACATTCCGCCGAATGTTACGATGCCCGAATTTGCCGAGTGCAGGTGCCCCACGTACTCGTCGGGATTCGTCAGGGCGATGTTTACGACGCTTCCGAAAGGCAGCCCCGCGAAAACCGAAACCACCAAAATCGGGAACAAAAGCCTCATGCCGAAAACCGCTATAAATATGCCCCAGGTTAAAAACCTCTCGCGCCAGACGTCGCTCATGTGCTCGAGCTTCTCGGCGTTTACCACGGCGTTGTCGAACGAAATCGCGACCTCCAAAACCGATATGACAAGCGCGGTAAGCATAAAGCTAAACCCCGACTGCCCCAGGCTGCTCCCCCGCCAAAACGACGCCGCCATGCCCGCTATCACCACGATTAGCGACCACTCAAAATGCTTTATAGCCCCCGAAGAAAATCTGCTCATAAATAAAAAATCTATTTATATTTTTATAGCGGACGATTTTTGACGATTCGCCGCGAATTTGCAAATATATTGACTTTCGCGCGCGCTTTTATTTTCATTTTAGCATGACTACGTTTCATATCGCCGTTGTAATTTTAGCTCTGGTTTTTGTAGCTTTTCCGGCGCTTGCGGCCGCCCTTATGCTTTCAGTTTTGTCGAAAACGGGCATAACCCAAAAGGGCGTCGAAATTTTAAGCCGGCGCCTTTTTAGCCTCGAAAAAAAATTAAGCGAGCTCGAAAGCCGCGTTCTAAATTCCGAAATCAAAACTGAAAATTCGCGCGGCGCAAAATCGGCGGAGGAAGCGGAACCAGAAGCGCAGGTTAAAGAGGAGAAAACAGAAAATTTCCCGCAAGAAAATTTTTCGCAAGCGGCGGAATCTTCAAGCCAAAACGCGGCGGCGAATGTTGCATGGCGCGGAAAATTTGCCCGCGGCGAAAACGCCGAACTTTCGGCGGAGCCTCCCGCGGGATATGACGCCAAACCCTCCTATTCCGAAAGCCCCGAAAATTCCGCAAACGCAAAGCCGCGCAAATCGCGCCCCAACCTGCCTTTCGTTTTGATAGGGGCGCTCGCGCTCGCGTTTGCGGGGTTTTTCCTCGTAAAATTCTCAATAGAGCGCGGGCTTTTAACGCCGGAGGCAAGGCTCGCGCTCGGCGCGGTGTTCGGAACTTTGCTTGGCGCGTGCGCGGTGTTTTTAAAAAGGCGCAAGCTTGAGGCAAACGTTTCAAACTCGCTTATGGGCGCCGCCATCGCCGTATTTTACGCCGACATTTTCGCGGCGAACGCCCTATACAATCTAATGCCCGCCGGCGCCGCGACTGCGGGGATAGTGGCGGTTTCCGCAGTGGCGGTTTATCTTTCAAAATTTTTTACGAAGCTCTTTTTGCCGTTTGCGGTTTTTGCGACGATGATTGCCCCGCTAATTTTAAGCGTTCAAAACCCGAACATAACGGCTTTGCTTGCCTACGTTTTTATCGCAAACGCGGCGGCCATGGTTTTGTGGGTTAAAAACCGCGCGAACATAGGAGCCGCCGTATCGTCTTTTTTTGCGGTATTTTGGCTCGCCTACGCAAACTGCGCGGCGGCCGCGAGCCTCCGCGATTTTCAAATTTGCGCCTGCTTTATATTGGCAAGCGGCGCTCTCTTTTGCGCGTTTTCAAAAATATTTTTTAAGCGCGAAAAACTTTCCGAAAGCCCCGAAACGTTCGAGTCGGCGGCTAAAATCGCAAAGGCCGCCGTCGGGATTATCGCGCCTGTTGCCTGCCTTGTTCTAATAACGATAAACGCGGGCTATTCAAACTCATACGGCTTTGCGGTTTTGGGCTCCGCGGCTTTTGTAATTTTCGCCATTTCCGACAAATATTTGCGGCGCTTCGCGTTCTTGGGAGCGGTAGTTTTTGCGTATTCGGCAAGCTCTTTAAATATTGGAGGCGCAATAAAAGTCTGCGCCCTAAGCGCGGGCGGATTCGCGCTTATGGCGTCCGCCCCATTAAAAAAACAAACGCTTCAGGAATGCCTTTGCGCCGCGATTTTAATAATAAGCGCGATGCTCGAGTGCGAAAATCAAAACGCGGCCGCGCTTATCGGGCTTGTTCCGCTTTTAGTTTCGGCGTCCTTGAGGTTTTGGAAAAATCCCGACGGCGCGGGGAGCGTGTTTTTATGCTTGGCCGCGCTCTTTCCGCTCTTTTCATGCGATTATTTCAGAACGCCTTCAATCACGCTCATATTGGCCGCGTTCGCCTTGTTCGCGGTGTTTTTAAGGCGCAAGATATACGCCGTCTGCCTTTTAATTTCGGCGTTTATGATGTTTTTGGCGTTGGCGACGACCCCGCATTGCGGCGCGGGCGGGCTCTGGATTAAAGGCGCGGTTTTGGCGTTTGCCCTGCCCTTCGTTTTCCACAAAAAAATCGGCTTTGCCGAAAATTTGGCGGAGGCTCTCATTCTGCCCGCAAGCGGGATATGCCTTGCGGCGGCTCTAATAAACATAATCTCCCATTGCGGCCTCGCGCCCTTTACGGAATTTAGCGCGGGCGTTTTTATAGCGGCGGCGGCAGTCGCGCTTTTTGCCGCTACGAGGGAGCGAAGCTACAAAATTTCGGAGTGGCTTGCAATAATCTTTGCGGCTCTTGCGGCTTCTGTTTTTGCGGACGGAACTTTCGGATTTATAACGCGGGGCGTCGAGGTTAACGGAGCGCTTGTTTTTAACGACTTTGCCCTCTCCGCCCTCGCCCCCGCGGCGTTTTTTATCGCAGGGGGAGCGTTTGCCAAAAACAAGCTTTCGGGCGCGGAAAAGTGCGCGCTAATTTCGGCGGGGATTCTGTTTTTATTCGCCTATTTAAACTCCCAAATCCATTTCTATTTTGCGGGCGGAAACTGGGGCGGATTCAGCTCCGCCTCGAGCGTCGAACTCTACGCGTATTCCGTTGCGTGGATTTTGTTTGCGTGCGCCTTCCCGATTTTAAGCGGATTTATAAAAATCCCGAAGGCAACGCTTGCCTTCAAAATATTTATGGGGCTTGCCTGCGTAAAAATATTTCTTTTCGACAGCGCGAATCTCGACGACTTTTTGCGCGTTTTAAGCTTTGCGGTTTTGGGCGCGATACTCGTGGGCTTCTCGCTTTCGGGCAGGTTCTTTAAGGACGAAAATTGACGCTTTGCGAATCTTTTTTCGGGCGCGCAAGCATTGATTTTTGCGGCGAAAAATTAAGAGCAAAAAAGGGCGCGGGGGAAATCCCCGCGCCCTAATTTTTTTGCAGATTCGGGGTTTTTCGGCAAAGATTCTTTTGC
>JAGBOM010000139.1 GCA_017633865.1 Opitutales bacterium | reverse complement strand
TTTGCTTTTTGCGGGCGGAAGTTCGTTTGAAAAGATGGGGCATTCCCCGCCGCCGCCGAAGTTTATGCCGAAAACGAGCGTTTCCACTCCGACTCCGAGCGCGGCGGCGAGCCTTTTTTGCGTGTCGGGCGAGGGCGGGATTTTCCCGCCGCGCCACGCGCTGACGGCGGGCTTTGAACACTTCATTATTTTCGCGAGTTCGCCTATTTTCAGGGATTTTCGCGCCATAAGCGTTTTTAGGCGCACCGAAAAAGCTTCGTCTTTCATTTTTTGTCCTTTTATGCTGTTTTTTGCCGTCAATATAAAAAATTATATTGACAATATATTTAAATATATTCTATTTTCTAAAAATAGTTTAAAAACTAATTTTTTTAAGGTAAATATAATAAAATAAAAAACAAACGAAAAGTCAACAACTCAAATTGTTAAAATATCCGAATAAGGATGTTTTTTAGGAAAAGGAAACAAGTTATGAAGATTGAAACGGACAAGAACCTCGGCTGCTTTGAATATTTATTCCCCAAAGGCAAATATTGGTTCAGCCCAAAGGAGGTCGGCGAAATTATAGGGCGCAGCGACCAGTTTGTGCGCAATATTTTCCACAGCGGGAAAATTCTCGGCCACCACGAAAACGGCTCCAAGGGCAGGGGCGAGGAAAAGCGGGTTTACATGCGCATACACAAGCGCATGGTCATGCTCTATCTTTTGGAAACCGCGAACTACGACGGCGACTATTTTTTGGAGATTTTAAAAGGCGTCGTCGGCCAGTGCTCCGAATACGAGCTTTTCGTGATGGAAAAATTCGTGAAAGACCAGCTTTACAGGCCGTTTAAGCGCAACAATTAAGCGCCTTCGGGCAAGGTAAGGCTTGCAAAAGGCGCCCGCGAATATAGGGTTTTTATTATGGAAAATTCTTTCGGCCAGTCGGCGGGCGCCTTATGCGGCGGCGAAATTTTAAAATTTCTGCGGGGAGCCCTGCCGCCGGAAAATCTCTTTTTTTACGGGCGCACGGATTCCACAAACACCCGCGCCGAGCGCGTTTTTTTGGAGGGCGCGCCCGAAAAATTCGCGGTTGTGGCGGCGTCGCAGAGCGAGGGCAGGGGCAGGTTTGAGCGCAAGTGGGAGGACAGCCCCGGCTCGAGCGTTTGCGCGAGCGTGGGCTTCAATTTGGAGGGCAAAAGCGCGCGCGGGCTTGAGCGCTTCGGGCTTTTGGCGGGCATAGAGGAGGCCAAGGCCCTGCGCGAAATAAGCGGGGCGAACCTTATGGTAAAGTGGCCGAACGACATTTATTTCGGCTCTAAAAAGCTTTCGGGAATGATCGCCAAGGCGGGGTCCAAAAACGGCAAAATCTCGTCTTTAATTTTCGGCATAGGCGTAAACGTTTCAAAAATCCGCGATGGAAGCCCGTGGGCGGATTTGGCTTCGGCAAGCGGCGGGGCTATCGACATAAACCTTGTGGCCGCCAAAGTTATAGACGCCGCTTTGCGCGCGTTTGAGAGGCTCGAGCGCGGGGAGGATTTTGACTTGCCCTCGGAGTTCGCGCCATTCGACTTTCTAAAGGGCAGGCGGCTTTGCGTGGACAATTTCGCGGGCAAAGTGTCGGGCGTGGCCTGCGGCGTTGACGGGGACGGCTCGCTCATCCTAAAAAAGGACGACGGAAATATTTGCTTGTGCTTTTCGGGCGAGGCGAGCATTCTTAAAGACTTTTAATGAAGATTTTTACGATAGACATTGGCAACACAAGCACGCACTGCGCCCTTGTCGAAAACGGCAGGCCCTCGCGGCTTGCCGACTTTCCGACTCGGGATTTTGCCGGCGCGTTTAGTTTCGGCGGGCTTTCGGGGGAGTGCGACGCTGTTTGCTGGTGCAGCGTAGTCCCCAAAGTTTCGGGGGCGGTCGCGGCGAAGATTGGGGAGGCGGGGGTGCCGAGCGTCCAGTTAAGCTTCGAAAATTCGCCCATTTTTTTAAGCGTGAAAAATCCCGAGCAGGTGGGTCAGGACAGAATCGCGGTCGCAATCGGGGCGGCGGAGTTCTTCGAGCCGCCGTACATAATTGTGGACATGGGCACCGCCGTTACGATAGACGTTGTGGATTCCAAAGGCGCGTACGCGGGCGGCGCGATAGCCCCGGGGCTTTACGCATTCATTTCTTATCTGCACGAGAACACAGCCCAGCTGCCCCTGATAAATCCCGAAAAGACGGACTACGACATCCGCGTGGGCAAAAACACGCTCGAGGCGATGTACATAGGCTGCGTAAAGGGCTTTTGCAGGCTTGTCGACGGCATAATAGCGGACTTTGAGCGGGAGTTTTTCAATGGCGAAAGCTCCGCGAAAAAGACGATTTTTACGGGCGGGAGCCTGAGGCAGCTGCCGGCAAAGTGGATTGGCTCGAGGCTTTTGGAGCCGTCGCTTGCCAATATCGGGCTTGCGCGCGCGTGCGAAAAAATACTTTTTAAACATGAAAAATAAAATACTGGGTTTTTTGTTGATGTCGGTTCTGGGCCCGGCTTTCGCCGCGCCTTCGGACGTTTTGCGGGACAGGGCGAACTTTTCAAACGCCCCGCTTTTCGAGGACGAGCGGGTGTTTTTGGACGCGGCCTTGAACGCGGAGGTCGTCAAAAACTACGAGGCGAACC
>JAGBOM010000138.1 GCA_017633865.1 Opitutales bacterium | reverse complement strand
CGACGGAACTCTCGAAAAATTTAAGGCTTTGGGAATTTCGTTTTCGACAAGCCTTAAATTTTTCGAGAGTTCCGTCGGCAATAAGCCTCGCGTTCGTATAAACGCTTACGCTTTTGCCGCCGAAAATTTCCGCGCAAAAGCTTAAAATATCCCAAAACCCCTCCTTTAAAAGCGGCTCGCCGCCCGTAAGCGTAATCGTTTTTACGCCCGCTTTTTTGAGCGAAGACGCAATCTTTACCCAGCTGTCGGCGGCAAGCTCTTCGCCTTTGGGATAATTCGGGCAGTGCCATAAACAGTAGCAAAACGGGCAGTTGTAGTTGCACCTTTCTGTAAGCTCCAAAAGGCCGTCGGAGCCCTTAAACTGAATGTTGTGAAGCATCTTTTTTTGAGATGAACTTGCGCAATTTATCCTTCGCCCGCGCAAAATTTTTTTTGCCGATAAAATTTTGGGGAATAATCCCGCTTTTATTTTTCGCCGCCGCTTAAAACAAGATTTAGGATTAACTCGTATTCCCGCTTAAACAGGGGGGTGTAAAGCTTCTCAAGCTCCGCCATTTTTTCTTTTGCGCCGGCAAGCTCGGGATTCGTCCGAATTTTCGCGTCTTTTGCAAGCGTTTCAATTTCGACGCCCAATTCCGCGGCCTTGTGCTCGTAATATTCGGCCAAATCGGGCTTGCCGCCTTCAAGCTTCAGGCTCTTTACAAATTCAACGCAAAAAAATCTTTCCCGCATTTTGTCGATAATGAACCATCTTCTTTCCCTCACGTTGGGGTTATAAAACTCGCCCATCGTGCGCCAATAATCGGGCTTTACCAAAAGCTTTAAGGATAAATCGTCAATATCCGCCCAGCATTTCAAAAGCTCCTTTTGCCTTTCGCTTAAATTTTGGAAGGCGGGCATGGAATAATTTAAAATCAATTCGGGGTCGGGAAATTCCTTTAAGCCGCTTTTGGATTTTTCTTCCGGCGGAAATACAACCATGCCCTTAACGAAATTCGGCTTTTCAGCTTCGCTCTTTGCGGAGCCCGAAGAGGGGGATTGGCGGCTTTCAGACTTTTTGATAGGCTTGCCCATAACAAACCTTTTGCCGCAAGATTGCCCGCTTTTGCTTGTCGAGACGTTTTGCGCGCTTGCGGCCTCGGCGGGGGAGGCGGCCTCCAAATTCGCCCCCGCCAAAAGCGCTGATATTGATAGACCCCTTTTTGCGAAATCCAAAATTTGTTTCGTTTTAAAATTTTTCTTCATGATTTATTCCTTTCTTCCCATCCGAAATTGCGCCGATTAAAAAGATTTTATTTGTCGGGCACAAAAAAGCCTCCGTTGCCGTCAGAAATAATGTGGCGGCTTCCGTCAAAAAACCCGCCGTTGCCGTCTGAAATTACGTGGCGGCTGCCGTCGAAAAAACCGCCGTTGCCGTCAGAAATAATATGCTTGCTTCCGTCAAAAAACCCGCCATTGCCGTCGGAAATTACGTGCCTATTGCCGACAAAAAACCCGCCATTGCCGTCAGAAATAATGTGGCGGCTGCCGTCAAAAAAGCCTCCGTTTTGGTCGGAAATTACGTGCCCGCAAAAAGCCCCGCCCGAAAATAAAAGCGACGCGCATATAAATAAAATCACGACTTTGTTTTTCATAATAACCTATAAATAACAAAAACAGAATGTGTTATCAATATTTTTCCAAAAGTTTTTTGCTTCCGACAACGCCCGAATTCGCGCAATCTATAACTTAAATAAATTTTAATTTTATGAAGATATTTTTTGCTTGACTTTGACAAAAAAATATGCCTTAATCCACTTAAAATAATATATCGTAAAATGCCCCGCGTAAAACAGGGGCTATTTCGGCGATGTAAAAACAAAAAAACCGACAGCGAAAAAATTTTTAAAAAAAACTGAAACTTTTTTAAAAGAATTTTGTTTTATACTGTTGTTTAAAACAAATGTGCGTTCCAAGGCGTTCCGAAACCGACGGGGGCGGGGTTCCCCCAAACCCGCGGTTTCGGCAACGCCTCCTTTTTTTGCAAATATAAAAATCCCCCAATAACCCCGTATAATTTATAATGCGGGAAAATGGCCGGCTTTCGCCGGCCAATTCGGAATTTCAGAAATCAAAGAACGGTGGGCAAGGCGAAAGCTGTGTTTGTTTTTTATGTTTTAGGGGCGGGGGGTTAAAAATTTAACGTTGTTGCCGATGTTGTTTGCTATTAGGTAGATATGGGTTTAGTAATAGTCGGGCGCATGGAGATGAAAATTTATTTATGCACATTTTTTACGACGGTCGTTTTTATGGCGGCGGTTTTTGCGGAGCATATTTCGGATCGTCGTTTAGAGGATTTTAAGGAGAAGGGCGGGTATATTCTTCGCGGCCGCGGTATTGCCCCGTCGGAAGCTCTTTTAATCGCCGTTTCAGACCCAAAAAAAATCTTAAAAATCGAAAGCGAGGTCAAGCGGGGTCGGCTGGATTTATTAAAAAAGTCGCGTCTAATTATAGACGGGGTTAAGGCGCGTCTTGAAACCACGCTTGCGGGCGATCCCTACGGGAACATAAACATTTCCGGCGAATCGGTTTTGCGGGTGAAAAACGGCGCGGTTCTCGCCGCCGCGGACGGCATGGGCGCGCGGGTTGCGGAGCGCGCCTCCATGGAGGTTGACGGCGCCGTTTTTCACGGCCAATTTATCGGCAGCGCAAAAAATGTCGTTTTTAAAAACGGGTCGTTATGGTACATGTCGAGCTTCAGCGGGGACGACCGCCGGGCCGTTTTGGAGGCGGATATTTTAGTGGATGGCTCCAAGATAATATCGCTTGCGGACATCTCGATGAACGACTCCCGCGAATGCGTCTCGAAAGTTCTTAAACTCCAAAAATCCGCGTGGTATTCCAACAAAAACAAGCTTGAGATTAGCGGCGTTTTAAGGGTGGACGACTCGTCAATCGTGAATGTCGGAAATTTCGCCGTTGGCGTTGAGGGGGGATTCGCGTCGGGGAGGAATGAAGTTTGCTTAAAGGGCAGCGCCGCAAATTCGGTATCGCGATTGGCCGCCGAGGGCATAGTGTTCAACTCAAACATCTCAAGCCCCCGCCATCCCGCGATAATGCAGGGGGGCAACAGCGTTGTAAGCGCGGGCTGGGTCAGGCCGGGGCGGCTTACGTCCGGCGCGAGCCGCGCGGTATGGCTTTTGACCAACGACAACAACAAGATTGACATTTCAAACGATATAAACTGGGGCGACAATCTCCGCGGGGAGGTTCATAAGGGCTATTGGATTTTGACTACAAGCTCGCATTACGGCGGCCGCAAAGAGCTTGCGACAAACTCCGACTTGCGGTGCCGCTTTATGCGCCTTAACGCTTCGGGCGTTGAGAACAACAGTCTTGGCGCGAAGGTGGATTGGCTCGGCAACACAAATTCCATAACGGCGAAGCTCGATGTTGTTGTCGGAAATTCCGCCGCAAAAAATTCCTCCTCCTTAAACGTTTTAAACGTAGGGGAGGGCGCGAGGCTTTACGTCGGCAGGCACACCGTAATCGGCGACGAAAACGCGCGTTCCGGCAGGGCTTCAATAAAAATTTCGGACGGCGCAAGCTTTACGCACGGCGGCCACGTCTTCCTGCACAACTCGAAAAACGCCGACTCGAAATCCAAAAGCTCGCTTGTGGCGGAATGCTCTCCGATTTATAGGAAAAAGGGCATTATAAGCGTGGGGGTGGGCTCCCGCCGCGGCTCGAATGCGCTTCAAGACGCGATTTCGGGGAATGCGATTTTGAGGTTTAAGAACTGCGGGCAAATTCTCTACGGCGGAGGGATACTGCTTGCCGGCTCGAGCGTCGATTTGGCGGACTCCGGGCTGGCGCATAAAAACTCCGCGAGCCTTTTTATTGAGGACTCGAAATTGACCATTGACGGCGAGCTTTACATGGGGCACCGCCGCTTTGGGGGCGGCAAGATTTACGGCGGGAACTCCACTGTGGAGCTTATTGGCAGCAACTCCGCCTTCATCTCAAGAAAAAAGGGGCTGCGCGGGGGCTTTGGAAGCGCAGTCTACGGAGGCCGCCGCGGCATAAATATGTTGGGCAAAAACGGAACGGTTTACTTCGAGGGCGATTTTCAGATGAATTCCGCAAAGGGCGCAAGGCAGTTCGGCGGGTCTTTCAGTTTGAACATTTTGGGCGAGG
>JAGBOM010000137.1 GCA_017633865.1 Opitutales bacterium | reverse complement strand
TGGTGGAGATGAGGGGAGTCGAACCCCTGTCCTAAATACTTTCGGATGCCCTATGCTACAATGCGTAGTTCCGTTTTAATTTCGCGCGCGCGTTAGGGCGGAACTCCCGCGCGTTGCTATCAGGCGGTTGGTAGCGGCAAATGCCCCGCTTGAGCGGCATTAGCCTCTTTACCCGATGTCGACGCCCGCTCCTCTTATCGGGTGTGGGAGGGCGGACGTGTCGCCTTTAATTAGGCGGCAATAGCGTATTCTTCGCCATTTATAGTTGTTTGACACATTTTTACGAAGCCAAGTGTCGTCTTCGGCATGCGAGTGCATTCTACGATATTCAGTCGAATTCCGGAACATCCCCGTTTTCGGCGCCGATACCGTTCGGCTTTGGGTTTTGACCCAGTGTTTTAATATCGGCACATTCTTTTGTTTTTTTCAAGCTTTTTTCGATTTTTTTAGAGCCCTTAAAATTGTTGACTCGTTTTTCGCAATCTATTTGATTTATGAAGCTATGAAGAGGCTTATTTCATACTTTGTTTCCCTTCTTGTTTTTATAGGGGCGGCATGCGCGCAGGGCAATCCGGCGGTGGTTTTGAAGGCGAAGTCTTTTAAGGATTTGTCGCAAAAGATTATTCAGGCAAAAAATCCGGGGCTAAACCTGTTCGCGGCGATGGCGTTTGGCCAGTGCGGATACCCGAGTTTCGACGGCGTTGACCCGTCCGCCCCCGTCATTGCCGCGGTTTGGCGCGGCGAGGGAAAAAAGACCTGCTCTATCAGCGCGGTCAAGGCTTCGGAAAATTCCCAACTTTCGGCTTTAATGAAGGCGAAGGCCGAGGCGGGAAGCGGCGTTAAATTCGAGGCTCTCGACGGCTGGCTCGTTTCGATTTCAAACAAGCTTGGCGACTCTTGCGAGGCGGCGGCGCGCGAGTGGCTCAAGCAAAACATGGGCGCGGCGCCCTCTGCGGACATTGTTTTAAGCTTGGATATTCCCGCAATTTTATCCGAAATTTCATCAAGGCGCGAATTGACCTCACCGCAGGCGCAGGCCATGGGCGTTATAAAGGCGAACGTCGAAAGGTGCGAACTCGCTATAAATATAGAGGGCGAATTTTTGAATGTCGATTTTTCTGCGTATCTTTTTGACGGCTCCGTCAAAAATCTGCTCGCGTCTTTCGGCAGGGCGGAGGAGGTTGAGGCGGCCAAGTTTTTGCCCGCCGACGCGCCCATGTACATGGTTTCCTCAATGGTAAACGGCGAGGGCACTTTCGGCGCCTTCATGGCGGTTTTGAAGGACTCCCTCTCACCGCGGATGTACGCGAGGGCTTTGGCGAACTCCGATTTGATTGCAAGCTCGTGCAGGGCGGGCGCGGGCGCGGGCGCGACGGCGATTTACCCGGGCCGCACTTTGAGCGTCGCTAAAAATTTAATGACGCTTGCCGAGCAGAAGGCGCTGATTAAAAAGGCCATGTCTTTTATGAAGTCGCAGTCCGAGCTTTGCGTGGCGGGAAAGCCTGCGCTGTTTGGAGCTCCGCTCAACGGCGTTTGCGAATCGGGCGAGCCCGCTTTAAAGGAGGAAAAAGTCGGCGGCTTTGACGCTCTTGCTGCGCCCGGTCTTTGCATGGTTTTTGTTAACGGCTACTGCGTGAGCGCAAGCACCGCCGAAAGCGCGGCGGATACCGCCCGCGCGGTTTCGGAAAACAAGCCTTTGGAAAGCCATCTGCCCGCATCCTGCGGCGGCAACGACGGCGTTTTTGTTATTTCCAAAAATTTTGCGGGCAGCTTTGCGCCCGGCTCGGGCGCGGATTTGGGCGGCGACGTTTCCTTTTGCTTTAACCGCTTTCAAAACGGCGTAAAGCTTTCGGCTTCGCTAAGCATTAACGACCTTGCGCAGAAGGCTATGCTTGCAATCGCAAAGCTGAACGAGGCAAGGGCGGGAGCGGCGCAATAGGGGTTCTTTTGCTTTTTGCGAAATAAAAAATAAAAAATTCGGGCGAAAGGGGTATTTTTTGATATGCCGGAAAACTTTTCAAAAGAGATGATAGGCGGCTTGGAGAGCCTTGTGGCCTCGTGGCAAAGCCGCCCCTCGTGGGACGAGTATTTTATGGCGACCGCCATTTTGATGGCGTCGCGCTCGACCTGCTCGCGGCTGAATGTGGGCTGCGTTTTGGTGTCGAACAACGAGCACAAAAACAGGATTATCGCGGCGGGCTACAACGGCTTTTTGGCCGGAGCCGCCCACAAGTCTTGCGTGAGGGACGGGCACGAGCAGATGACTGTCCACGCCGAGCAAAACGCCATAACCGACGCCGCCCGCAGGGGCGTTTCGGTAAACGGCGCCACGGCCTACGTCACGCACTACCCGTGCATACATTGCGCGAAGATTTTGGCGGCGTCGGGCATAAAGCGCGTAAAGTATCTGCACGACTATCACAACGACCCGCTCGTCGCCGAAATTTTCGGCGAGGCGGGGGTGGAAGTTGTAAAGCTATGAAGAATAATTTTGAGAGCAGGGCTTGGAACGTTTTGGTCGCGCATCCGTCGTTTTGCGAGGGCATTTTCGACGAAAGCGTCGTGCTTTTAATAGAGGACAACCCCGACGGCTCGATGGGCGTAATCATAAACCGCCCGTTCGACAAAACTTTGGAGGAGTTCGACGGCGCCTTTTCAAAGTACGAGTATTTGAAGAACGCGGAGGTGTTTTTCGGCGGGCCCGTACCGGCGGGGAATTTGTGCTTTGCGGTATGGCTTAACGACGGCTCGAAAAACGGGAATTTTTCCTTCGGCGTTTCGCCCGAGGAGGCGGAAAAATTTTTGGAGCAGAACCCCGACGCGGCCGCGGCGGCGTTTTTAGGCTACGCG
>JAGBOM010000016.1 GCA_017633865.1 Opitutales bacterium | reverse complement strand
CTGCGACATTTACCGCCCCGCCGCGATTGACCAGCTTGAGGCTCTCGGCGCGCAAATCGGCGTGAAGGTGTTTTCCGACAGGTCTCAAAAAAACGCGGCCGGCATCGCGGGCGGCTTCGAGAAATCCGCGCTCGCCGAAGGCTTCAACGTTTTGATTTTCGACACCGCCGGCAGGCTGCAAATCGACGAGCCTCTAATCGACGAGATTAAGCAAATCCGCGCCCGCGTAAGCCCGCAGGAGGTGCTTCTCGTGGCTGACGCCGCCCTCGGACAGGAGGCCGTAAACGTCGCGAAGGACTTTAACGAAGCCGTTTCGCTCACGGGCGTAATCCTCACAAAGCTCGACGGCGACGCCCGCGGCGGCGCGGCGCTCTCAATCAAAACCGTTTCGGGCGCGCCCATAAAGTTTGCGGGCGTGGGCGAAAAGCTCGGCGACATCGAGCCCTTCCACCCCGACAGAATGGCCCAGCGCATCCTCGGCATGGGCGACGTCGTAAGCCTTGTCGAAAAGGCGCAGGAGGCCATCGACGAGAAGGAGGCCGCGAAAATGGCCGAAAAGCTCCGCCGCGCGGAATTCGACCTTGAAGACTTTTTGGCGCAAATGCGGCAAATAAAAAAGCTCGGCTCGATGGGTTCGATTATCAAAATGATACCCGGTCTCAGCGGCGTGCAGGTCGGCGAGAGGGAGGAGAAAAAGATGAGGCAAACCGAGGCCATAATACTTTCCATGACTCCGCGCGAAAGGCAAAACCCCGCCATATTAAACGCCCGCCGCCGCCTTAGAATCGCGAAGGGCTCGGGCACCGAGGTGCGCGACGTGAACCTCCTTATAAAGCAGTTCGAGGGCATGAGAAAAGTCATGAAAATGATGAAGGGCGGCAAGATGAAAAACCTCATGCGCAACATGCCGAAATTTTAGGCCTTAAATTTCGGCGGCATATTGCAAAACATTTCGATTATGGCGCGCGGAACAAAGGAGCAATTCAAAAAAATCCTCGGCGGGAGGCTGTTTGAAACGCCGCTGCCCAAGCCCTCGCCCGCGTCGAAAGAGAGGCGCCCCGCAAGGCTTGCGGAGCTTCTGCCCGACAATTTTTCATTCTTTCCCGAAATCGCCAGAAGCCTAAGGTCGAAAAACTTTTTCATATTCTTTTGCGGGCAGATTTTTTCGCTTGCGGGAATATGGATTCAGCAGATTGCCATGAGCTGGCTCGTGCTCGACCTAAGCCCCGAAGACAGCTACTTCTACTTTTCGTGCGTCGTTTTTTTGGCGAACATCCCCACCCTTTTTATAACGCCGGTTTCCGGCGCGGCGTGCGACGTTTTTAGCCGCAAAAAAATCCTCCTTTGCACGCAGACGGCGATGATGCTGCTGACTTTTGCGCTCGCGTTTTTGACGCTTTCGGGGCTTATTACAATACCCGCGATTATGGCTCTAAGCTTCCTTTTGGGCGTGGCGGTCTCGTTCGACGCCCCCGCGAGGCAGTCGTTCTACTGCGAGCTTGTGCCGATGGAAAATCTCGGCAACGCCATCGCCCTAAACTCGATAGCCTTCAACGGGACGAGGCTTGTCGGCCCCGCCATAGGCGGCGTTTTAATAGGGATTGTCGGAGAGGGCTGGTGCTTTTTCATAAACGCGGCGGCCTTCCTCGCGGTAATCGGAGCCCTGCTTTTAATAAAAACCGGCGGGCGCCCCGCGCCCGAAGCGTCTAAAACAAATCCCGCCCTAAAGATTTGGGAGGGCTTGGCCTACACGGTAAAATCAGTGCCGCTTCGCTCGATTTTGGCTCTGCTTACGGCGTTCAGCTTCTTCGGCGCGCCGTTTGCGATGGTCTTCCCCGCCTTCGTAAGAGACGCCCTTAATCTCGGCACGTTCGAGCTCGGGGCGCTGATGTCGTGCATAGGGCTCGGCGCGCTGGCCGCGGCGATATACCTGGCGGCGAGAAAGAGCGTTTTGGGGCTCGGGAAGGTCGCAATGCTTTCCTGCATACTTTTCGGCGCGGCGGAAATTGCGATGTCGCTTGCCTCAAGCGCTTGCGCCGCCGCGATAATTTGCGTTCCGATGGGCTTTTGCCTAATCAGCGTAGCGGCCTCCTGCAACACGCTTTTGCAAACCATTGTCGACGACGAAAAGCGCGGGCGGATTATGAGCCTGTTTACAATGGCGATATTCGGAGTGCCCCCGCTCGGCGCGTTCCTGTTCGGCGTGTGCTCCGACATATTCGGAATCCGCGCGGTGATGGCCGTGTGCGCGTGCTGCTGCGTTATAACAGGGCTCATATTTTTGCGCCAACGCCCGATTGTCAGAAAGCACACCCGCGCAATCTACATAAAAAAGGGGATAATTTCGGAAATCGCAGCCGGCCTAAACTCGGCAAGCAAGCGCCCGTAAAAGCCGCCCACGCGGACTTCGGCGGCCTCCGCATTGAATACAAATATCTTTTGGCGTTTTTAAGCGGCAAACCCGCAAAATAAAAGGCTTTTTCAGCCCGCCCCGAAAAAATTTTTGTCAAACCATTGAAAAAATATTGAAAAAATCGCGCGAATTATAAATGATGTAGCCAACAATCTTAAATCAAAAGGATTATAAATATGAAAAAGACTCTGTTTGCAATCGCGGCGAGCGCCGCGCTTTTCGCCTGCACTTCAACCCAGCTTACCCCCGAACAGGCGGCGATACAAAAGGCTCTTAACCTCGAGCTTTCGTACCCCGCGCAGGTCGGCAGCGTAAACACCCTCGTCCTCTCCGAGGAGACGACACCCTTGGCGGGCTGCCCGAAGGAATTTTCCGCGGCCTATAAAGACTACATCGCCTCTTGGAAGAAGTTCGCCGCCATCGAAAAGAGCATGTACGAGCAGAACTACGACAAGGCAAGGGCCGACATCGACACCTTCCTTAAAAACTTCCTCTCCGACCCGACAAACGCCATCGTAACCCTCAAGAACGAATGGCCCAAATACTCGGCGGATATGGACAAGGCTTTTGCGGGAATCCGCCAGTCTTTCGTGGAGCTTACGACAATCGCCACAAAGTACGGCATAGCGCTCCCCAAGAAGTCGCTTTTCTAAGCCGCGCTTAAATTAAGAATAAAGCGGGGCCCAAAAGAATCCCCGCAAACGCAAAAATCTCCGCTTTTCGGCGGGGATTTTTTTGCGCCCCCGATTCGCTCCCCCGAAATTCCCCGTGTCCAAATGTCCCAATAAAAAAAGATCCGCGCCGCGAAAATTTTTACGGGGTTGACAAACCCGCCAAATATTTTTTACCTTAAAAGAAGATTTTTTATGAGGCCGACAAATTTTATAACCGCTATTTGCCTTGCGCTTGCCCCCGCGTGCGCGCAAGCCTTAAGCCTTGAATTTGAAGCCCCGAAAATTCTGGAAAAAGACGGCGCGGACTCTCCCGCAGCGGGGCAGTCGGCGGGCTTTAAAAGCTCGATTAAAAGAATCAAAGCCGCCCTCGACGAGGCTCTAAACGGCGGCAAGGCCGCGAAAAAAGACATAGACGCCCTCACCGTAGGCGAAATCAACTCTCTCGACGCCGACCTAAGGGAGCTCGCCGACGTATTGGAGTCGTACCTCAAAGACACCGAGGACAAGCTCGAAAAAATCGCGCAGTACACAAACCGCGAATACGTGTCAAAATTCTCGCCCCCAAAAAAGGTTGAAGCCTCGTCCCAAAACAGCAAGGCCGACACAACCCCGAAGGCCATGCCCGTAAAAATCGACGGCGAAACTTTCGACGCCTCCGACGGCGCCCTCATTGTCGACGACGAAAACGGGGGGGCGGCAAGCGCCTTCATCGCGAACATCTCAAATAAAAATTTTGTCGTGACAAACTTCCACGTCGTTTCAAACGAAACAAAGCTGAGCTTCAAGACGAAGGACGGCATCTCGTTCGGCGTGCCAAACAAGGGCTTTATCGCGAAGGATAAAGACATCTACATAATCCCCATAAACGACATCCCGAAAGGCGCCTGCGCCCTGCCGGTTGCGAAAAACCTCGAAGGGGTTTCGGCGGGCGATAAAATAATAGTCTGCGGCAACGGCGAAGGCGGCGGCGTGCTCCTTAAAACCGCCGGAAAAATCGTCGCGATAGGCCCCGACAAAATCGAGGTTGACTGCCCCTTCTACCAGGGCAACAGCGGCAGCCCGCTCTACCACATAAAAAGCGGCAAAATTATAGGAGTAATCTCGCACGTAATCATACGCGACAAAGACAACATCGTCTCAAAGCACAGCAACCGGTTCTCAAACTCCGCAATCAAAACAAGCATACGCTACTTCGCCCAGCGCATAGACTCCGTACAAGACTGGCGCGCCCTACCCCTTGACGAAATCGCAAAGGAAGTCGCCATCCTAAAACAGTACGCCAAAAAGCTCTACACAATTTCATACTTCGAAAAGAACGAAGCCCTGCCAAGCGGCGCGGGCTACCCCGACTTTGAAAAAATCGCAATCGCAAGAATAAGCGGCGCAAACCGCGCAAAGTACGCGTCGGCCGCGCTCAAGAAAAAGGTTCTCGCCGAGTATTGCAAAAGCATGTCGAGACTCATGTCCTACGAAATCGCGAGCCTTAAGGCAAAACGCCTGAACCCCGCCTTTAAGGAAACCGAAAACCGCCTCATAAAAGAGTTCTCCCGCCGCAAGGCCGATTTTGAAACGCTCTTAAATTCCGACACGCTAAATTAGCCCGCCAACTATATTTTCTTTCGCCTATATTTTTTTGCGGATATTTTTTGCCGTTATTTTTTTTGCGGAATTGCTTCTTAAAAAAATCCCCCTTCCCCCAAGAAAATTCTTGCGTTTTGCGGCGGCAGGTAAAATACTTGACAACTAAATTCTGGGAGCAAGCGAACGATTTTTTCGCGAAACCGAACGCCGCCTCCCGATTTTACCCGCTAAAAATTTTGGCCGCAAACGCGGCAAAACAAAAAAACGCTTGAGTGGCGGAATGGTAGACGCTGCGGACTTAAAATCCGCTGGCTTTAAACAGCCGTACGGGTTCAAGTCCCGTCTCGAGCACTTTTTTGACGCCCGCAGAAGCCCCGCCTAAAAATTGCAAAATTTCGCAAAAACAATTTTGCAAACAAACAAAAAATATCGGCTTTGAAAACGCCGACAGCTTTATTATTGCGTTTTTTTCTTGAAAGAACCGCGGCGCAATGCCAGAGTTGTCTTTTTATAAAAACCCAAGCTTATAATTTGATTTAGACGCGGGGTCTAAAAAACCCGCGCGCCAAAGAATCAAAAATTTTTTTGACGGGGGTATAGCTCAGTTGGTTAGAGCGCTTGCATCACACGCAAGATGTCGTTGGTTCGAATCCGACTACTCCCACCATTTTTTATTCCGCGTTGCCTTGTTTTTAGGCGCGCGGATTTTTTTGTCCTTTTTCACCTCGCTATTTTTTGCGGGGAGTTTGTCGTTTTACTAAAGTATTATTGCCGCGGGCTTTTATTTTTGTAAAGTGCGGCTGCCGCCCTGCCCTCTGTGTAGGTGGAAGCAAAGGGTTTGGGCTGGCTATAAATAGTTTAAAAATAAAAAGCCTCCGCGGGTGTAGAGGCTTTTGAAAATCTATTGTATGTCTCTTGCGCCGAACGATGCCGCTTTAGAGAGATGCGGCCGCAAGCGGAGGGCGTTTTGCGCTCTAAATTAGTACTGGTTGGGCGCGTTTGTGCTCATGCCGGGCAAGCCGCCTTCCCATGACTGCGGGCGCACCCAGCTTGCCCTTGCCTGCGCTTCGCCGGAATCCCTTGTCGGTTTTTGCGGCTTTGTGATTTGGCCCTGGCATGCGCCGAGCGTTATAGTCCCCAAAATCAGGGCAATATAAAGTGCTATTTTTTTCATATTCATTTTTAATTTACATCGGCCATTTTTTTTATCAAGCAAATCTTTGCCGATTTTTTTGCATTAAATTTTTACTTCTACGGCTTCCCTCTTTTTATTTTTGTGCGCAAAATTTAGGGCGCAAAAAAACCCGCCAAAATTTTGGCGGGTTTTTTAAATTATTTTTAGCTCGCTTATTCAGCTGCTTCTTCGGCTTCTTCAGCCTTGGGAGCGGCTTCCGCTTTGGGAGCTTCAGCCGCGGGGGCGTCCGCCTTCGGGGCTTCGGCCTCTTCCTTCTTTTCCAAATCGACAGTGGGCAAGAGCTCAAGCATATCGCCTACTTCGATTGTTTCGGGAATGCCCTTTCTCGGGTTGATGGAGATTACGGAAAGCTCTTCGGCAACTTCGAGAACAACCGCGTTCGCCACAAACTTGCCGTCGCGCATAAGGTCTATCTTCTGGCGCAGGCCGAGCTGGTCTTTTTTGCCGCGGTTAATCATTGCCAATTCGTGGCTTTCGTCAAGCTTGGTGACGGTCGCGATCTGGCCCTTTACGACGTAGGGCGGGAAGTATTTTGTAGTGGTCGTTTTCTTGCCGGTTTCAAGATTGATGTCTTCAACTACGACAACTTCCGAAAGGTCCAAAAGCCTCGCCTTTTCGCTTGCG